>PMKB01000160.1 GCA_003157595.1 Solirubrobacterales bacterium | reverse complement strand
GATCAAACCATTCGGATCAGCCGAGACAAAGAAGAAGTTATGCCACGAGCGCAGCATCGACTTCACCGCCGCCGAGTAGTAGACGTTCGCGTAGCCGTTCTGGCTCAACTTCACAAACTCCAACAACCCACTCAACACCACGACCGCCGCCAGCGCCAGCTGCGCGACCCTCGTGCCGATCGAATCGGCCGCGGAGGGGTGCAACGTGCGCTGCCGCGGGGGCCGCGCCGGCTGGGCGGCTCGAGGAGTGGTCGTTGCCAAGGTCTGTGAGAGAGGGAGCTTGCGCCGGGGCGGCCGTCCACACGCCCACGCTGGCGTCAGAGGCTATCCGCCGCAGGCCGCTTGAACGCTTAAGACCCGGTTAGCTGACTGTCAGCGCTCGAGTGGCCGCTGAGGCGCTTGGATCGGCCGAGCTCATGCGTCCGGGTCCTGAAAGCGGGCGACGCTGAAGCCGAGCAGGAGCGGGATGTCGACCGCGAAGACCGCCAGCATCAGACTCAGGATCAGCAGCTGACTGCCGCGCGTGTGGTCGTAGATGAACACATACTCGAGCATCCCCGCGATCACCAGATAGGCCAGGAACACCCAGCCGCCGACCAGGCGAAAGACCTTCCAGGCAAAGCCCTCGATGCGCGCGAGGAGGCTGATGTTGACCGCCAGCAGCACGACGGCCGCTGCCAGCAGGGCGACCGTGGGCCCCTGCGGCACGTGGCGCGGCAGGTGGGCGGCGGTGTAGATGCCGCCGATGACGATCAGCGCCAGGACAGCGACCGCGATCTGCTGGATCGGCGGCAGCCGGCGCTCCTGCGTTGGCGTATGTGCCTCCATCGCTCAGCGGCTCGCGAGCCTGGTCATGATCACAAGCGTCGCGATCTGCATCAGACCGGTTATCCCGGCGGTGTAGATGAAGACCTTCATCAGCCGGCCGATACGCGCTCCGTTCGGGTTGGGCTTGCGCAGTTCGAACAGCACCGCGATATTGGCCGGCTCGAGTAGCCCGAGCGCAATCGTCGCCATCACACCGACGACGACGTAGGATGCGACCAGCCAGGTGTGGTTGGGCGAGTGCGGCGCCAGGTTGCCGAGCTTGCGCGCAAGCTGGAATCCGGACCCGAGCGTCATCGTGACGAGCGTCGGCATGATCAGCAGCATCTTCGGCATCACACGGCTCGAGAACTCCATCCGCGACGGGATCGACATCGTGCCGATGATCGGGCCGAGTACGAGACCGAAGAAGAGGTCGATGCCGGTCCACAGGCCGCCGCCGACGACGTGGAAGAAGTCGAGCGCCCACTGGCTGTTCGTGGCGATCGCGGTGATCAGGCCGACCACCACTACCGCGACAACCGGCAGGCCCCTGACCGGCACGATCCGAAGCGCGGGACGCGACGGTGCGAGGGCTGCGTGGATCGGCTCGGCAATGCTGGCCATCGTGTGCAGCTCCTCTCGTCTCGCCGACTGCCGCGATCTGCTCGCGCGAACACGCGAAAGATAGCTTGCGCGTCGCCGTTTTCAATAGCCCGCTCGCGAACTTTCGCAAACCGTTACGCATACTTGCTGCGTGACGGCGGAAAGTCCAGCTCAGACGCGACCGCCGGCGCCGCTGCTGCGCCGCATGCCCGGCATCGACGGCCTGCGCGCCGTCGCGGTCGCCGCGGTTTTCCTCTACCACGCCGGTGTCTCCTGGATGCCGGGCGGCTTTCTCGGCGTGGATGTGTTCTTCGTGATCAGCGGCTACCTGATCACCTCACTGCTGATCGCCGAGTTCGAACAGAGCGGCCGCGTGGCAGTGGCCCGCTTCTGGGCCGGCCGTGCGCGGCGTCTGTTGCCCGCGCTGTTCGTGCTACTCGCCGTCTGCCTGCTGATCGGCGCGACGCTTCAGCGCGGCAAGCTCGTCGGACTGCGCGGCGACGCGCTGGCGTCGATCTTCTACGTCGCGAACTGGCGATTCATCTTCGAGCATGAGAGCTACTTCGCCCAGTTCGGCCGCCCCGGACTGCTGCGGCACCTGTGGTCGCTGGCCGTCGAGGAGCAGTTTTACCTGATCTGGCCGCCGCTCTTCCTGCTCGGAATGAAGCTGCGTGGCCGCCGGCTGCTGCCCGCGCTCGTCGCGCTGGCGGCGATCGGCTCGGCCGCGCTGATGTGGGCGCTCTACGTGCCGGGCACAGACACCTCGAGGATCTTCTACGGGACCGACACGCGCGCTGCGCCGCTGCTGGCCGGTGTGCTGCTGGCGTTCGCCTGGAAGCCGTCCGCGATGCCGGCGTGGTCGAGCGCGAGCGCCCGGCGCGCACTCGACACAGTCTCCCTCGCGGCGCTCGCCGCTGTCATCTACGCCTTCGCTGCCGTACACGACTACGACCAGAGCGTCTACCGCGGCGGCTTTCTCGTGCTGGCGCTGTTCGCCGCCGTGATGCTGGCGACGATCGCGCACCCGGCGAGCATGCTCGGGCGCCAGCTCGGACGGGCTGTCCCGCGCTGGATCGGCGAGCGCAGCTACGGTATCTACCTGTGGCACTGGCCGGTCCTGGTGTTCACCCGGCCGGGGATCGATGTTCACCTGGCCCGCGGCGTGTTGATCCCGGCCCAGGCCGCCTGCACGGTTATGCTGGCCGCGATCTCCTACCGCTACATCGAGCGTCCGATCCGCACTGGCGCGCTGCGTCGCCTGCATCTGCGCAAGCCGCGCATGCTGACGCAGCCGCGCACTCCGTTCGCCTTCGCGGCCGCCGCGGTGTCGGTGCTGGTCGCGCTGGTGGCGTTGACCCCGCAGGGCATCGCCGCGCTGCCGCCCGGCTTCACGCGCCAGGCGCTCGCCAGTTCCGCGCTGGCCGCCAGGCAGCTCGTGCTGCCGCCGGGCTCCGCCGGCCACACCCCGGCGGCGCCCCCAACCCGCCACTCGGGCAACCGAAAGAAGTCGCAGAGCAAGCACCACCACGCCCTCGTGCCGATCCCGCGCTCCGGCCCGATCCTCGCCGTCGGGGACTCGGTGATGCTCGGAGCATCAGCCGCCCTGGAGTCGGCCCTCGGCCCCGCGTTGCACATCGACGCGGTCGTGTCGCGTCAACCCGAGCAGACGATCGCTCGCCTGTTCGCCTACCGTGCGGCCGGCTCGCTGCCGCGCCGGGTGATCGTGCACATCGGCGACAACGGGCCGGTCTACTACGCCGACGTGCAGCGCCTGAAGCAGGCTCTCGCGGGAGTTCCGCTCGTCGTTATCGTCAACGTCCGCGTGAACACGAGCTGGCAGGGGGAGGTCAACAGCGAGCTGGCGCAGGCCGTCCAGGGATGGCACGAGGCGACGATCGCCGACTGGTACGGCGCGAGCGCCGCCGGCGGCACGTTGGCCGACGGCACGCACACCAGCCCGGCCGGTGCGCAGCTGTTCGCCGCCGTGATCGCCCGGGCCGTGCACGAGCCCGAGCTCGGCGGCGTGACCCACTGAGGGTGCCGCTGCTCCGAGCCCGCGGCGCCGGCGCCGGCGCCGGGCCACCCCCGTTAGGCAGCCGGAATCAGTAGATAGACCCTGGCCGGCGGCGTCGGCGCAAACGTGAACACGGACCAGAGCCGGCCCTCGTAGCTGACCGTTCCGCCGTCCGGCAGCGTGGCCGGTCCGGGTCCACCGCTGCCGGCGATCACTCGCCGGCCGATCCGCACGATCACGACGGCGCCCGTCTCGGAATTCACCACCTGGACGAAGCTGCCGTAATTGGCCGCCAGCGGATGGAAGCGCAGCGCGAGGCGCTCCGCCACGCGCCCGATCTCAGTGACCTCGACCGCCGCGCAACTCTCGCGTGTCAACGGCGCTGAGGGCGCCGGGACGGCGATCACCGCATCGAGGGTGCCGCTGGGAAACGCATCGTAGGTCAGTGTCTCGGAGGCGTAGCGGACCCCGCCGAGCGTCACGAACGTGCCCGACGGCTCCACCTTCGGGAATGCGCCACCGAGATCCGCGACCCGGCGGCCGTTGAGGTAGATGCCGATCGCATCGCCCAGCGCTCGGGTCTCGAGCTTGGCGAAGCCGACGTCGTCCTGCACCGACATCACGAAGCTACCGATCTGCGCTCCGCCGGCCGAGTGCAGGAGGCCGTCCACCGGAGCGATCACGTATGGGCCGCCGACGTCCGCGAGCAAACGGCCGGCGGCGTCGTACACACGCAGGCGCACGATGTGCCAGAAATGGTGGTAGACGATCCGCGCCACCGCCTTGGCCGTGGCGGCGACGTTGTCGGCGCCGACGGCGGCTAGCAGATCCGGGGCGGTCGTTACGTGTCCGAGGTCGACCTGCGTCTCACTGCCGCCCTCCTCGCCGCGGTAGATGTTGTTGGCAACCATCGCGTCGATCGCCGCGAGCGTCGAGGTCGTCGCGGGGCCGCACGCGACAACGGCCTGCCCCGATGCGGCCGGCAGCGCGCCGGCGAGCGCAGCCGCCGCGAGCAGCCCACACACCGCCATCACCCGCCCGGGACTTCCTGACCCGCGGAACACATCCCTATTCTGCCGTCTCCGCGATCGGCGGTGTGCCGAAACGCCGCGCTCAGAGGCTGAACGCGGGGAATGCAAGGAACGGGTAGGTCAATACGACGGCCGCGAGCACGAGCACGAGCCAACCGCCGAGCACCCAGCGCGGTATCCACGACCTCGAGAAGGCTCGCGCGAGTGCGAGATAGATGCCCGGCATCACGATCACCATGTAGTAGAGGTAGGTCGTTCGATGCCAGAACAGGCTGAGAGCCACGAACGGCAGCCAGCTCCCAAGGAACCACGCGACGGCGACCGCGTCGACCTCCGGCCCGCCCCGCCAGGCGCAGCGGAGCGCGAGCGCCAGCGCGGGGACCGCGAACAGCAGCATCGGCGGGCTGATGAAGCCCAGGAAGTGGACGGTCCACGTGCGCGAGTGGCCGGCACTGACCGTCACGGTGAGGTAGTTGATCGGCTTCAGGTCGATCAGCCAGTCCCACGGATAGGAGGCGATTCCCTTGGGCCCGTTGGGGCTCGTCTGCCCGGCGGCGTAGCTCAGCATCCTTGCGGTGTGAGCGAGCGGCCCACCGGTGATCGTCTGCCCGGTCTGAGGGTCGTAGGGCGGCGCGATGCGATCGAAGATCGCCAGCACGGCGAGGTAGGCGGCTGCAGCGACAGCGGTGAAGGTGCCGAGCGCGCGGGCCGCGGCGCGCAGGCCGGCCCGGCGGTAGCGAAACAGCTCGACGAGCAGCAGCACCGCCAGCAGGTAGGGGGCGACCAGCTTCGCGCTCGCCCCCACCCCGAGCAGCACGCCGGCCGCGACCGGACGTCCGCGTAAGTAGAGCGCAGCCGCCCAGATCATGAACGCGACAACGTAGATGTCGAGCGTCCCGATTCGTCCGGCAACCAGCAGCAGGTTGTCGGAGGCCATCAGCGTCGCCGCCAGCAGCGAACACCATTCTCCGGCGCCGCTCGCGCGCGCGAGCGCGAACATTCCGAGGATCGCCAACGATCCGAACAGCAGACTTCCGATCCGCCAGGCGAACGGACCGTCGCCGAACAGATCGATTGCGCCGGCGATCACGAGCTTGGCGAACTGGGGGTGCTCGGAGTTCGGATCCTGGCCGGCCGGATCGCCGGCGTAGCTCTGCTTGTCGGGGACAGCGATGCCGTCGATCCGCCGGGCGGCGTTGACGTAGTAGACCTCGTCGAAGATCAGCCCGTGAGCAGCCGGACCGCGGCATGGGTGGGCGCACGGGTCGCTGAGCCATGCGGCACGAACCGCCAGCGACAGCACCGATACCAGAACGAGTCCCGCGATCGGCATCCAGGGTGCCCGCAGGACGACACGGAGTCGATGACCTCGCCGCATGTCGGCGCGACGCTACCGAAGTGCTACCAACCGAGGCGATCGAGACATCGTCGCCGTCCCGACCCTCAGCCCCGACCGACGCGCCCGTGCGGACCTCAGCGCTGCGCGTCGATCATCCAGCGCTGCTTCTCGAGCAGCGCAACCGTTGCAATCATCAGATCCTCGGTGACTGCGTCGTACTCGGCTGCCTGCCCCATCCGCTCGCGCGCCGCGGTGATCGTCTCGTCGAGCGCCTCGAGCAGCGTCGCGATCACGACGTTCGTGCGGATCTCGCCCGGCGCCACCTGCGCGAGCCGGCTCTGGGCGCCGACCGTACGCGCCTGGCCATCGGGAACGACACCGAGCGCCCGGCCGCGCTCCGCGGTCGCATCCGCCCGCTCCTGCCACTCGTCGACCAGCACGTCGAGATGCTCGTGAAGCGCTTGGAACTCGGGCCCGGTGAGGTTCCAATGCAGGTGCTTGCCGAGCAGCGCGAGGTCGATCAGATCGATCAGTTCGCTCTGCAAGAGGCTCCCCAGCGCCGCCCGCTCCTCGTGGCGCAGCGTTGGGTGGCCGTCGGTGACGATCAGGTTCGCGGTCATGTCGGCCGTCCTTTGTGGCTGTCGTGGAAATGCTCCCGGGGGAGGTTAGCGCCCCGCGCCGGCGCGCCTGAGCGAGCCGCCACGGTCTGTGACGATGGGCGATCGCGCCGTGCTTGTGCCGTGCCGGGAGGAGGCCCGGCCACCGTGCCCCGGCCCCGTCGCGGCGGCACTCGCCGTACCGAACGCCGTCGGCTGACACCGCCCCTGCGGGCGTTCAGCGCCGCTCAAGCATGGCAAGGAAGACGCCCTGCGTGTGTCCACCAGGCGGCGCCCCGGCGTGCGCGTCGGCCACGGCGAGCCGGCGCAGCAGTTCGTTGACCGGCGTCGGCACGCCGTGCAGACGGCCCAGCAGGACGACCTCGCCGTTGAGCTGGTCGGCCTCGATCACACCGGCGCGACGCGCGAGGCTCTGCCACGAGGAGCCACCTTCGCGCGGCGCTCCGGCGACCGGGCGGACGGTGATCAGGCGGGTGAAGCGCTCCTGGTATAGGTCGTCGTCGACGTAGTCGATCGCCGCCGCTTCGAGCACCGCCACAGCCTCGGCCAATACGCGGCGTTCGACCTCCGGGGCACCCTGACCGTGGTCGAAGAGCGCGTCGACGGCGTTGGCGACGTTGCGCAGGAACTTGGCGTACTTCCAGCGGGAAACGTCCTCGCGCGCGACCGAGGCGAAGCCCGAGCCCTCGAACGCGGCGGCGATCTCGAGCGCCCGCCCGTCGAGCCCGGCCGGGTAGCGGCCGATGTCGAGTGCGCCTGTGATCGGCGCGGAGTGGGCGACCACGACGCCGGGGACCAGATGCGTGGCCGGCAGCTGGACGACCACCGAGTAGACCTCGGCGAAGCGGCGCAGTGCGAGGCGTTCGTTCTCGACGCCGTTCTGCGCACAGACCACGGCGATGTCGGGCCCAGCCGAGGCCTCGAGCCGCTCCAACGCCGCCGCGGTGTCCTGGCCCTTCATCGTGAGCAGCACGATGTCGTCGCGACGCCAGTCCAGTTGCTCGGGCCCGCCGACGACCGCGATTGGCGCCACCAGCACGCCGTCGGGAGACTCGCAGCGCACCCCGTCGCGCTCGATCGCTTCGCGATGGGCGCCGCGCGCGATCAGCACAGTCTCGTGGCCGTGCTCTGACAGGCGGCAGCCGATGACCCCGCCGACCGCCCCCGCGCCGTAGACCACGAAACGCGCCACTGGAGTCGGCCTACTCGAACGCCGCGTGGCCGGTCAGGGCCTTGCCGAGCACCAGCGTGTGGATCTGGTGCGTGCCCTCGTAGGTCAGCACCGACTCGAGGTTGACGAGATGGCGCATCACCGGATACTCCAGCGTGATTCCGTTCGCGCCGAGCAGCGCTCGGGCTCGGCGCGCGACATCGGTCGCCATCCGCACGTTGGAGAACTTCCCGTAGCTGATGTGCTCGGGCGTCACGAGCCCCGCGTCCTTCAGGCGCCCGATCCGCGTTGCGAGCAGCAGACCGTTGTTGACCGCTACGTGCATCTCGACGAGCTCCTGCTGGACGATCTGGCGGGCGGCGATCGGGCGCCCGAACTGAACCCGGCTCGCGGTGTAGTCCAGCGCCGCCTCCAGGCACGCGCGCGCGGCTCCGACGGCCCCCCACACGATCCCGTAGCGCGCCTCGCTCAGACACGCGAGCGCGCCGCGCAGCGAGCCGACGCCAGGCAGCAGGGCGTCGCCGTCGAGCCGGCAGTCCTCGAAGATCAACTCGGAGGTCGTCGAAGCCACCAGCGACAGCTTGTCCTTGACGTCCACCGTGCGAAAGCCGTCGCTGCCGGCCGGCACGAGGAAGCCCTTGATGCCCTCGTCGGTCTTAGCCCAGACGACCGCCACGCCGGCGCGGCTGCCGTTGGTGATCCACATCTTGGTCCCGTTGAGCACCCAGCCATCCCCGTCGCGGCGCGCGCTGGCGCGCATCGCGCTCGGGTCGCTGCCGGCGTCGGGCTCGGTCAGCCCGAAGCAGCCGATCACCTCACCCGCCGCCATCGGCTCAAGCCAGTGGTCCTTCTGCTCCTCGGAGCCGAACGCATGGATCGCGAACATCGCCAGCGAACCCTGCACCGAGACGAAGCTGCGCAGGCCGCTATCGCCGGCCTCGAGCTCCAGGCAGGCGAGCCCGTAGGCGGTGGCGCTGGTACCGGCGCAGCCGTAACCCTCGAGGTGCATGCCGAGCACACCGAGCTCGCCAAGCTCGGGGCCGAGCGCCGCCGGGAGACCGCCCGCGCGCCAAGCATCGACGACGATCGGCAGGAAACGACGCCGAACCCAGTCGCGGACGGTCGAAGCGATCAGCTGCTCCTCGCCGGTCAGCTCGCCGGCAAGTCCGAACGGGTCATCGACTGAGTAGCTGGTCACGACATCTCCTCGCGCTCGCGGCGTCGATTTTGGCTCACCGGGCGACCATATTCAATCGCGAAGGGCGCCCGCACCCGCCGGCGCCAGGTACGCGAACTCAAATGCCACCGGGCATCCGATCGTCCCCGCGCAACCAGGCACGCAGGTCGGCGCCGCCGGCGCCGAGCGCGGGCGGAGTCCGGCGGTAGCCGACCGGCGTCGCGTCCAGCATGATCGGGCTCGCGACCTGGCGCGCACCCTCCGCCATCTCGACGATCGAGGGAAGGCCGAGCGACGACGCGAGCGCGAATGCGCCGCTGACGTCGTTGACTGGGCCACACGGCACCCCGGCCGCGTTCAGCGCGCGCGCGAGCGTTGCGCCCGGCTGCGCGACGAACAGCGGCACGAGCGCAGCCACCAGCTCCGCGTGATGCTCGACCCGCGCGGCGTTGGTGGCGAAGCGCGCATCGGTGGCAAGCGCAGCGCAGCCCAGCTCGCGGCACAGCGCGGAGAACTGCCGGTCGTTGCCGACCGCCACGACGAGCTCGCCGTCGGCCGACGCGAAGGACTCGTAGGGAGCGATGCTCGGATGGCGATTGCCCATGCGCACCGGGATCGCACCGGCGCCGAGGAAGCCCGACGCCTGGTTGACGAGCGCGGCGAGTAGCGAGCCCAGCAGCGAGACCTCGGCGCGCTGCCCCACGCCGCTGCGTTCGCGCTCCGCGAGCGCAGCGAGGATCGCGACGGTCGCGAACAGCCCGGCGATCACATCGACCACCGCGACCCCGACCTTCGTCGGCGGTCCGCCCGGCTGCCCGGTGACGCTCATCAGCCCTCCGACCGCCTGGATCAGCAGGTCGTAGCCGGGAAGCACGGCACCCTCGCCCGAGCCGAAGCCGGTCAGGCTGCACGACACCAGACGAGGGTTTGCGGCGCTCGTAGCCTCCTCGCCGAGACCGAAGCGCTCGAGCGTCCCCGGCCGGAAGTTCTCAATCAGCACATCGGCTCGCTCGATCAACCGACCTGCCAGCTCGACATCGCCGGGGTCCGTCAGGTCCAGCACGATGCTGCGCTTGTTGCGGTTCACCGACTGGTAGTAGGTGCTCGTGCCGTCCGGCGCCCACGGTGGACCCCACGAGCGCGTGTCGTCGCCTCCCGGCCGCTCGACCTTGATCACCTCGGCGCCCAGGTCGCCGAGCACCATCGCCGCCAGCGGTCCGGCCAGCACGCGCGAGAAGTCTGCGACCAGGATCCCCTCCAGCGGCGGGCGGCGTGTCGGGGACGGCGGATCGGCAGGCACTCCGGCTGAATCTAGCGCCGTTGCCCGCCGCGGGAGCACTCGGCGCTCGCGGTCGCGCTTGCGTAGGCCGCGGGGCGAACGGATACTGCACCTCGTGAGCGCGGGTGATCGAAGCGCAAAGGTCGGTGGCCTGATCCTGGCTGCGGGCGCCGGGCGGCGCTTCGGCGCGCCCAAACAGCTCGCGATGCTCGACGGCCGGCCCCTGCTCGAGCACGCGCTGCTGGCGATGACGGGCGCCACTCGCGTCGACCAGGTCGTGGTCGTGCTCGGCTCCCACGCCGATGAGATCCTCGCCAAGGTCGAGCTGCACGGCGCGCTGGCGGTCGTCTGCGCGGACTGGGAGCAGGGTCAGGCTGCCTCGCTGCGGGTCGGCGTCGCGGCGCTCGCGAAGCTCGTCGACGTGATCGTCGTCACGCTCGGCGACCAGCCGGCGATCGACCCACGCGCGATCGACCGCGTGGTGGCGGCGCGCAACGACTCGACCGTCGCGCTGCGCGCGAGCTATCGCGGCCGTCCTGGCCATCCGGTGCTGCTCGAACGACCGCTGTTCGAGCCGGCTGCAAAGCAACGCGGCGACCAGGGCGCCCGCAGCCTGCTGTCTCGCTTCGTCGTGACGCTCGTCGAGTGCGACGGGCTCGGCAGCGACGCCGACGTCGACACCGTCGAGCAGTTGCGGCTCAGCGCGGGCGGATCGAGCTCTCGGTGCTGATCAGCGCCTCCCCGCCGCGTCCGGATCTTGCCGCGATGACCTCCGCCATGATCGAGATCGCAACCTCCTCGGGCGTCGCCGCGCCGATGTCCAGTCCGCACGGGGAGTGCACGCGCTCGAGCGCCTGCGGATCGGCTCCCGCCGCGATCAGGCGGGCGGTGCGGTCGCTCGCCGTCCGGCGGCTGCCGAGCGCCCCGATGTAACCGGCGTCGCTGCGCAGCGCCGCAAGGATCGCCGGCTCGTCGAACTTCGGGTCGTGGCTGAAGACGATCACGGCGTCGCGCGGCCCCAGCTCACGCTCGTCGATCGCCGGCGCCGGCCAGCCGATGTGCACGGTCGCAACCCGTGAGAAGCGCTCGGCACGCGCGAACGCCTCGCGCGCGTCCGCGATCAGCACCTGATAGCCGGCCGCTGATGCGAGCGCGGCGACCGCTGCGGAATAATCGATCGCACCGACCAGCACGAGCGTCGGCGCCGTACGGAACGCCTGGAGATGGACGCTCAGGCCGCTCCCCAGCGCCTCGCCGGAGAGCCCGTAGTGGCGCAGCGCGCTGGTGCCACGCTCGCTGAGCGCGGTGAGATCGCGCGCCACGCTCCGGTCGAGCAGTTCCGGTCCCTGCAGGCCGCCGATCACGTGTCCGTCGGCGACGGCGAGCTTGGCCCCCGGCGCGTCCCCCTCGACCAGTGTCGCGATCCCCGCAGGCAGTCCGCGCGCGGCGGCGTCGTACGCCTCGCAACAGACGGCTCGGGCGGCCCCGGCCAGCTCGTGCACGAACACGTGGACCGTGCCGCCGCACATCAGCCCGACCTCGTGCGCCGCCTCGTCCGAGACTCCGTAGTGCAGCGTGCGCGGCCCTCCGTCCCCCGCAAGCATCTCCAGTGCGTTGCCCACAACGTCACTTTCCACACAGCCGCCGGTGATCGAGCCCTCGATCGCACCGTCCGCGTCGATCAGCATGAAGGCCCCCGGCTGAAACGGCGAGGACCCCTCGGCCTCGATCAGCAGCGCGCAGACGATGCGCCGCTCCTCCGCAAGCCAGCGCAGACCGACAGACAGCTGCTCGCCGACAACGCTCATCACTTCAGCGTAAAGGAGTCTGGACACGGCGTGGGTGTCGCGCTGGCGATCAGCGCCCTCCGCGCGCGGTCCGCAACCTCCAGCTTCAACCAGAGCCCGCCGGGGCCGCGCGCAACGGCGGCTAGAATTTCGCCGGTGGCGCCCGACGACGTTCACGCGGCCTTCGCGCAGGCGGCCGCAGAGGACGGCCTCCAACTCACCGGCCAGTCGTTCGACTGGCTTTGCGAGCAGGGACACGTGGGACTCGAGCGCGTCGCCAAGGCGCGGTGCGACCCGACGCTCATCCGGCCGGTCACGGCGGCGCTGGAACTGCTCGGAGCGATCTTCGCGCGCTTGAAGGGAGACGTCTCGGTGCTGTACGCATCGCGCGCGAACCTCCTGCTCCCGGTCGATCTGATGCACCCGCCGACCGGCACCGTGATCGAGGTGGACGGGCCGCCGCACTTCACCTCGTCCCGCCTGTGCGCGCTGGAGCTTTACCCCGTCGATGTGGCGCTCGGTTTCGACCTCGACGAGCATAAGGAGCTTTGCCGCGCCTGGTGCGCGAGGACTGACGGGCTCGGTCGCAGCCTGGCCGCCAAGGGCTTCGGTTTCGGCGGCGGGCAACGGGAACGGGCATACCACGATGCGCTTCGCGATCTCGCGACACCAGCGATGGGCCACCCTCCACTCGTCCGGATCGCAGCCGTCGACGGCGACGGGGCAGGCGCCTACGGCCGCAACCGGGCCCGGCTGCTCGAGCTGCTGGGATCCGGACTCGTTGCCCCGCCGGAAGCGGACGCGCTCAGCGGGCCATCGCCTCCGGCTCCTCGGTGACCGCCACGTTGACGGTCGCGCAACGAGCGCAGCGGACGCGGACCTTCTTCGTCATCTGCACCCGGTGCATCGCTGTGGCGAGGACGTTGCCGCACTCGACGCAGAGGTAGTCATCCGGACCGTTGCCGCGGAAGACCGGCCGGTCGGCGGCCTCCTGGATCGCGGTCCCGCCGTCGAACGGCACCTCACCGTCACGGATTTGTCTCATCGTGATTGTTGCCATGAGGTCAGCAGGCTTACCGGCGCACACGCGGCGGATCAGAGCGCAGACAGCTTCTCCGTGAAATCCTTGATCAGGGCGTCCAGCACCCCGGAGACGACTCCCTCCCCCATCGACGCCGCCTTGCCCGTGATCTGCGCGTTGGTGTGGATCATCCCGCCGCCGTCGGCGAGCGTGAACTCGACGCTCGCATTCGCGTGTCCCTGACCGCCGGCTTCTCTGGACTTGACCGCCAGCAACACGCGGTGGGCGGCGGCGTCCTGCTCGACGGTCTCGACGGTTCCGGTGAACGTCATCGACATCGCGCCCATCTTGACCTTGATCTCGGCCTTGACGGCCTCGGGTCCGGTCCGTTCGAGGACGCTGCCGCCCTCGACGCACGGGATGACCCGTTCGAGGTCGAGGATCGTCGCAAAGCTGTCGTCGAGCGCCCTCGTCGTCGAGAAGGAGTGGTCCAGCTCTACAGCCATGGGCAGTGCCTCTTGTGTCGAAGGGTTGGGTGTGTCGCGAGGGTTACTATAAGCGCCACGCGTGCCACTCCAGGGCTCATACATCCTCGGACCCGGCAACGGGACGCTCTCGGTGAGGACCGGGCGGACCGGCGCAGCCGCCAAGGCGGGCCACGATCTTTTGATCGAGGTGACCGACTGGAAGGCGACGCTCGAGATCGGCGACGATCCCACCCAGACGAGCGTCGCACTCGACGCGGACGCCGCATCACTTCGCGTGCTCGAGGGCAAAGGGGGAATGCAGGCGCTCGGCGAGGACGACAAGCTGAGCATCCGCCAGACAATCGACGATGAGGTCCTGAAGGGCAAGGGCATCGAGTTCCGCTCGACCGAGGTGCAGACCGCCGCGAACGGCAGTCGGATCAGCGTACGGGGCGAGTTGACGTTGGTCGGCACCGTCCACCCCGTCGCGTTCGATCTGCTCGTCGACGGCGACGGCACGCTCAGCGCAAGCGCCGTCCTCAAACAGACCGACTGGGGGATCAAGCCGTACTCGACGCTGTTCGGGGCACTGAAGGTCGCCGACGAGGTCGAGGTCACACTCGACGCGCGCCCACTGTGACGGCTGGCCACACGCCGCGTGCTCGGACTGTGTCGACACAGCCGCCGCAGCTGATCTGAGCTGCGACTCCGAGCCGGCTCAGTCGCGATAGACGGTCTGTGCGTCGAGTCCGCCCTCAACCCCGGGCGGCAGGGCGCCGCTGCCATGGGCGTAGAGCGCGATCTCCTCGATCGTCTTGACCTGCGTGGGGTCGCTGCGGCTGCCGTTGACCCAGGCCCCACGGCTCCAGCTGAGGGTCTCCGGAGGGGCCTCGAGCGCCATACCCGCCAGCAGCTGCGCCTTGTCGCGGATCTTGCCGGTGGCGCTGGCGATCGCTGCCGGCGCACCTTCAGACGGGCTCGTGTTGTAGCCGTGGCCGACGCCGAACCGGTCCGTGTCCGCTGGAACGACCTTGACATCGAGCGCCGGAATGCCCAGCGCGTCAGCTACCAGCTGAGCGTATTCGCGCTCTTTGCCGTCGGACTCGCTCGTCAAGCTCAACACCATCTTGCCGGTCGGATGCACGCGCAGAAAGACGGCTCGGTAGGCCTCGTTAGCCACGGCTGAATCTCCTCCTGGTTGATGGGTTGGCGATCATCGCTGGCGCTCGGGCGACTGCGGCGGGCTGTTGTCGTTCGCGAGCCGCTGGCGTTCCAGATGCGCACTGAGTGCATTGTGCTCTTCACGGTCGCAGAAGGATGGCTGCGGTCCACCCAACGGATGTGGCGCTACCGCGGATCGCTCGCATCCGGGATAGATGCACGTCTTGGTCTGCTCCTGGCTCATCTGCCCTCCTTAGATCATCGATCGCGCTGCTCGTGGCTCCATCCCGGGGTCGTGCTGCCCCGGGTCGGGCCGTGGCCGCTCGGCATCGCCACCGAGCTGCCGGGGACGGGCGTCGCGCTGGCCCACTGCTCCGGCGCCTGTGTCTCTGGAGCGCTTCGCAACTTCCAGACTGCTGCCGGCGAGCCACGCCGACCTCGTGACTGTGCCCCGATCGCCTCCACAACGGCTCCGAGCGCCTCGAAACTGTGCCCGCTGACGAGCGCGTCGCAGTAGGGCAGCGCCGCCACCATTCCACCGGCCGCAACGGAGAACGAGCCGGCGCTCACCCGGGGATTGACCCATACGATCCGGTGGGCGAGGCGTCCGAGGCGCTCCATCTCGCGCGCGACGAGCATCGGGTCGCCGAGCTCCCAGCCGTCGGAGAGGATCACGACCACGGCGCCGCGCGCCATACCACGACGGCCATGGCGGTCGTTGAAGGCCTTCAGCGCGTCGCCGATCCGAGTCCCGCTCGACCAGTCGGGCGCCGCGGCGCTGGCACGCTGAATCGCCCGCTCGGGGTTGCGGGACGCCAGCGAGCGGGTCAACCGCGTCAGGCGCGTGGCGAACACGAACGCCTCGGCGTTCGGACCGCTGCCCACAGCGCAGGTCAACAACTGCAGATAAGCACGGGCGTAGGGCTCCATCGAACCGGAGATGTCGCACAGCATCACGAGCCCGCGACGAGCGACGCGCCGGCGCCGGCGCGCGAGGCGGACCGGGTCGCCGCCGGTGCGCAGGCTGGCGCGTAGGCTCCGGCGCATGTCGATGAGCCCTCCGTGGTGGCCCTTCTCGTAGCGGCGGGTGCGGCGCAGCGGTGTTGCGAGCGTCAGCCGAGACATCAGGCGGTAGAGCTGCGTGAGCTCGTTGGGCTCGAGCGCGTCGAAGCTCTTGCTCCTCAGCAGCTCCGCTTCGCTGGCCATCGCCAGCGGCACCTCGACCTCGGCCGTGTCATCGTCGTCGTCGAGCGCACTGGGTCCAATCGACGACACCTTCGCGCCCCGATTGTCGGCAGCGGAGCGCGGCGGAACTCCGCTACGGTCGGTCTTCGCTCGCTCGTCCGGCGGTGTGGCGACCGTTTGCGCGTCCTGCGCATCGAACTCCTGACCCTCCGCCCCCGCACCGAAGACCGAGAAGAAGACCGCGTCGAAGGCTCTGACCTGCGCCGGGTCGGACACGGCCAGGGCACGTGCGGTCCAATACAGCCGTCGGCGGGTCATCGGCCGCACGAGCGCGAGCGCTGTAGCGAAATCGCCCGCGCGGGCAGGAGGCATCGGCACTCCGGCGTCCTGCAGTCGGCGGCTGAACGCCCCCACCAGCGCCGGCAGATCGAGGTAGATCGTCTCGACCCCGAACACCGCGCCGGACACGGCCGCGTCAGTCACCGGCGCGCACGAGTTGCTCGAGGCCGCCCGCGCGGATCACCTCCTGGTCCTCGCCGTACTTGAGCACCGACCCGAGCGTGAGCTCCGCGGCCGCGACATCCAAACGCTCGACCCCGAGCAGGTCCAGCGCCGCCAGCCAGTCGATCGCCTCGGCGATGCCGGGCGGTTTCTGCACGTCGCTCTCGCGCATCCGCGAGACGGCGTTCGCGACCGCGACCGCGAGGGTCTCCGAGGCACCCTTCACGCGTAGCCGCACGATTGCCACCTCGCGCTGCGCCGTGGGGTAGTCGATCCAGTGATAGAGGCAACGGCGCTTCACGGCGTCGTGAAGATCGCGCGTTCGGTTGGAGGTCAGGACGATGATCGGCGGGTGCGTGGCTTTGATCGTGCCGATCTCGGGGATCGTCACGCTGGCCTCCGCCAGCAACTCGAGCAGGAACGCCTCGAAGTCGTCGTCGGCGCGGTCGATCTCATCGATCAACAGCACCGCAGGCCGCGGGCCGGGGTGCTCGAGCGCGCGCAGCAGCGGACGCCGAATGAGATAGTCCGGGCCGAACAACTCCTCCTCGCCGAGCGTCGAGCCGCTTGAGTCGGCAAGGCGGATGCTCAGCAGCTGACGCGGATAGTTCCACTCATACAGCGCCTCCGCGGCGTCGATCCCCTCGTAGCACTGCAGGCGGATCAGCGGCGTGTCCAGCACCGTCGCCAGCGCCTTCGCCGCCTCGGTCTTGCCGACGCCCGCCTCGCCCTCGAGCAGCAGCGGCTGCGGCAGGCGCACGCTCAGGAACATCGAGGTCGCGAGACCATCGTCGACGAGGTAGTCGACCTCGGCGAGACGCCGGGCGAGCGTCTCCACGTCAGGCACGAGCCGGCGAACCTCGTCGGCAGCCTCCCCGGTGATCTCACGCGGATTCATCCGGCGACCGCCGCCGGGTCGCCAACGCCGGCCGATTCGTCGAGGCCGGCCTCGACCAGGACCGCCCGGTAGTCCTCCGGCGTGTCGACGTCGCGGGGAATCGGGCCCGCGATCGGCACTTCGGTCACCTCGCCTGCGCGCTGGTCGAGCAACCTCCAGACTCCCTTGTCTCCGTGCAGGTCGCTGAGTTCGTGGAACACGCTGCGCGCGAAGGCGATCGGGTGCCCGCGTCCATCCTCGTAGCGACAGACCGCTAGTGGCGCGTCGCCGCGTCCGCCGCACAGCGCCGCGACCGTGTCAGCGCTGACACCCGGCTGGTCACCCAGCATCAGCACGAGGATCGCGCAGCGTCGGTCCACCGCTGTGAGCGCGGCAGCGATCGATGACGAGCAGCCCGTGTCGTAGGCGTCGTTGACTACCACGTCGGTGCCCGTGAGATCCACGCTGGCGCGGACCTCGTCCGCGGCGCCTCCGAGTGCCACGACGATCTGGCCAAACCGGCACGTGCGGGCAACGCCGAGGACGTGGCCGAGCAGCGTGTCGCCTCGATAGGGGAGCAACTGCTTGGCGCGCCCGAAGCGAGTCGACCCGCCTGCGCCGAGCACCAGCCCGGCCACGAACGGATCAGTCCGCGGAGCTTGCATGCGCGTGCTGCGCCTCGAACTTCGTCTTGCAACCCTCGCAGCAGAAGTACACCATCTCGCCTTCGCGCTCCAGCGAAGGGGTCCCGGAAACGGCGGCGACCGTCATCCCGCAGATCGGGTCGACCGCGACCACCGGCGCTTCGGACCTCAAGCCGGTCGATGCCGGGGGCGCGTTCACGTGCCCGGGCGCGGGTGCGCTTTTCCCGCGTCGCACGGCGATCAGCTGAGCGAGGATCGACACCGCGACCTCGGCCGGCGTCCGGGCCCCGATGTCGATGCCTGCCGGCACGTCGATGCGTTCGAGGAACTCATCGGACACTCCGTCACCACGCAGCTCGGCGATCACGCCGGTGGCCCGCCTGCGGCTGGCGACGAGGCCGATGTATGGGACGCGGCGCTCGAGCCCCTGCCGCAGCGTGTGAAGCTCGTCGCGCCCGTGTGTCGCGACGACGAGCCCGAGGTCTCCGGCGGCCGGTTCCGGCATGCCGTCCGCCACGGCGACGCAGTCCAGACCGAGCTCCGCTCCGAGCCGGCACACTGCGTTGGCGATTGGCGTGTCGCCCACGACCAGGAGCCGCGGGGCCGGCAGCACCGGCTCGAGGAAGACCTCGATCGCCCCACCCGAGAGACAGGGGTTCTGAACCGTCACCGAACCATCCTCCTTCGAAACCTCTTGAGCGCTCGCCTGCGGGTCGGCGCCGGCGCCGCCGGCCGCATCGCCGTCAAAGGGAAGGATCCGCAGCAGCAGGGGCTCCTCGGCCTCGATTGCCGTAAGCGCGTAGGCGCGCACGCTGTGCTCCGCACAGGCGCCGCCGACGAAGCCCTCGATCGTGCCGTCGCCAAGCACGAGGGCGACGTTGCCTGCCTGCGCGCTGGTTGGGCGCTGCGCGCGAACGACCGTCGCTGTCACGAACGCGACGCCCTGCGCGGCGAGCTCCTGCGCTCGGCGCGACGCAGCGGCGGTGATCATTGTGGCGGCTCGGGACGCCCCTGCATCGCCGCCCAGACGCGTGCCGGGGTACAGGGCATGTCGACGTGGTCGACACCGTGGGTTTCGTGCAGCGCATCGATGATCGCGTTGACGATCGCCGGCGGAGAGCCGACGTTCGGTGACTCGCCGACGCCCTTCGCGCCGAGCGGGTGGTGCGGGCACGGTGTGACCGTCTCGCCGAGCTCGAAGTCGGGGCATTCGAGCGCGGTCGGAATGAGATAGTCCATGAACGACGAGTTCAGACAGTTGCCCTCCTCGTCGAAAGTGATGACCTCCATCAGCGCGATGCCGATGCCCTCGGCAAGACCTCCGTGGATCTGGCCATCGACGATCATCGGGTTGATCCGCACACCGCAGTCATCGACGGCGATGAAGCGTCGGACGGTGACCTGGGCGGTATCGGGATCGATGTCGACGACCGCGATATAGGCGCCGTAGGGGTAGGTGAGGTTCGGCGGGTCATAGATCACCTGCGCGTCGAGTCCGCCCTCCATGCCGGCGGGCATCGCCTCGCCGCTGTAGGCCCGCACCGCGATGTCCTCAATCAGCGCGCCCTTCTCGGGATCGCCCTTGACGTACCAGCGACCTTTCTCCCACGCGAGATCCTCCGGCCGGGTCTCGAGCATCGTCGCCGCGATCAGGCGCGCCTTGTCGCGCACCTTGCGCGACACGACCGCAACCGCGGCGCCGGACACGGGCGTCGAGCGACTCCCGTAGGTTCCCAGCCCGTAAGGCGATTTGTCCGTGTCGCCGTGTCGGACTTCGACGTCCTCGGGCGGGATCCCGAGCTCCTCTGCGACGATCTGCGCGAAGGTGGTCTCGTGACCCTGGCCCTGTGTCTGGGCGCTGATGCTGACAACCGCCTTGCCGGACGGATGGACCCGCAGGTCGGCGCCGTCGTTCATCGCGAGCCCGAGGATGTCCATGTGCTTGCGCGGTCCCGCGCCGACCCCCTCGGTGAAGAACGCCACGCCGATGCCCATCAGCTCGCCCCGGGCACGCTTCTCGGCCTGCTCGCGGCGCAGATCGTCATAGCCCGCGAGCTCCATCGCCACACGCATCGTCTCCGCGTAGTTCCCAGAGTCATAGGTCCAACCGGTCGTCGTCTCATACGGGAACTGCTCGGGGGCGATGAAGCTGCTCATGCGAAGCTCGACCGGGTCCACCTTCATCTCGAGCGCGAGTGCGTCGACCATCCGCTCGACGAGGTACACGGCCTCGGTGATCCGGAAGGAGCATCGGTATGCGACACCCCCTGGCGCCTTGTTCGTGTACACCGCCTTGACCTTGACGTGTGAGGCCTCGAGGTCGTAGGAGCCGCAGACGATGTGGAAGAAGCCGGCCGGGAACTTCGTCGGCTGCGCGGTNNGAGCGGTTCTCGACCCACTTGACCGGGACGCCGGCGACGATCGAGCCGGCGATCGCGCACACGTAGCCCGGGTAGACTGGAACCTTGTTGCCGAATCCCCCGCCGATGTCCTGGCAGCGGATGCGGATCATGTGCTCGGCGAGACCGGCGACGTGCGCGTAGACCGTGCGGTGGGCGTGCGGCGCCTGGTTGCCGTTGTAGATGTCGAGCTGGCCGGTCTGCGGGTTGAAGTCGGCGATCATGCCGCAGGTCTCCAGCGGCGCCGGATGACAGCGCGGGTAGATGATGTCGCGCACGACGACCGTGTCGGCCTCGGCGAAGGCGCGGTCGGTCGCCGCCTCGTCGCCGGCCTCCCAGGTCGGGCTCGCGAGGTTATCGCGCTGCCCGGTCTTGTCGTCGCGGATCAGCGGCGCGTCGGGGTCCAGCGCCTTGCGAGCGTTGACGACCGCCGGCAGCGGGTCGTACTCGACGTCGATCAGCTCCAGCGCGTCGTTCGCCGAGTACTCGTCGGTCGCGATCACGAACGCCACCTCTTGGCCCTGGAAGCGGACCTTGTCGCCCGCGAGCACCGCCTGCGTGTCGTAGGAGATCGTCGGCATCCAGGCCAGCCCGAGCGTTTCGAGGTCCTTCGCGGTGACCACGGCGGCCACGTTGGGGTGTGCGAGCGCCTTTGAGGTGTCGATCGAGACGATGCGCGCGTGGGCGTATGGGCTGCGCAGAATCGCGCCGTAGACCATTCCCGGCAGGCGGATGTCGTCGAGGTAGGTGCCCTTGCCGCGGATGAAGCGCGCGTCCTCCTTGCGCTTCAACCGACCAAAGCCGATCGGACGCTCGGTCTCGGTGCTCGGGAGGTTCTCAACGGTGGCCATCCTCAAACCTCCTGTTTGGCGCTGGCTTCGTGCTCTGCGGCCCAGCGGATCGCGCTGACGATGTTCTTGTAACCGGTGCACCGGCAGATGGCGCCCGATATAGCGGTACGGATCTCCAGGTCGGTCGGATCAGGGTTCTCGTCCAGCAGGGCCCGAGCCGTCATCAACATCCCCGGCGTGCAGAAACCGCACTGCAGGGCATGTCGCTCGTGGAAACCCGTCTGAACCGGGTCGAGGCGGCCGTCGACCTCGAGCGACTCGACCGTGCGGATCTCGTGACCTTCGCACATCACCGCAAGCGTCGTGCACGACTTGACCGGCTTGCCGTCCATCAGCACCACGCAGGCGCCACAATTCGAGGTATCGCAACCCCAATGGGTGCCGGTCAAGCCCGGCGTCTCGCGAATGAAATGGACGAGCAGCTGACGCGGCTCGATATCGCGCGAGACCTGCTCGCCGTTCACCGTGATCGAAACTTGCATGATCAAGCCTCCTGATGCAACGCGCGGGCCGTCGCGCGGCGCAGCGCGCGTTGCGTCAGCACGCCGCAGAGATGGCGTTTGTAGTCGATCGGCCCTCGGCCGTCAGCTCCGGGAGAACAATCCGCCGAGGCGATCTCGCCCGCCTGCGCGAACAACTCAGCCGAAGGAGCCTTGCCGCGCAGCAACTCCTCCGCGCGCGAGAGATGGATCGTCGTGAGCCCGACCGCGCTGAGCGCTATGCCGACTTCCGTGATCGTGCCGCCATCCACCCACACGGCGGCGGACGCCGCGGCGATGGCCCAGTCGCCGGCTCGGCGCTCGACCTTCTCGTGGGCGCTGCCGGCGCCCGGACGCAGCGGAAGGCGCACCTCGGTGAGCAGTTCCCCGTCACCGACCGCGGTCATGTACGGACCGACGTGAAAGTCTTCCATCCCGACCACCCGCTCACCGTCGGCGCCGTGGATCACGACCTTCGCCTTGGCTGCCGAGCAGACGGCAGAGAGGTCCTCGGCTGCGTCCGCCTGGCACAGCGAGCCGCCGATCGTGCCGCGGTTGCGCACGACGGGGTCGGCGATCACGTTCTCTGCGTCGCGAAATAGCGGAAAGTTCTCGGCAAGCAACTCGGACTTGAGCAGGTCCACGTGCCGGGTCAGCGCCCCGATCGCGATCTCGCCGTCCTGCTCACGAATGTATGCCAGCTCGTCAAGATCGTTGATGTCGATCAGATGGTCAGGCTTGGCGAGCCGCAACTTCATCATCGGCAGCAGGCTGTGCCCGCCGGCGATGACTCGTGCCCCGGAGCCAAGCCTCTGGAGCGATGCGAGGGCACCCTCGACGCTGGTCGCGCGCTCGTACTCGAATGACGCAGGGGTCTGCAACGTGTGCTCCTATCGTCTCAAGGACACGCCAAGCCTCGTGGCTTCACGAAGCGTAGCAGTCGATTTTCGGCGTCCGAGCGGGAGCGCCGGGCGCGGTGCGCGGCGGCAAGATGAATGGGCCGATGACCCTCAGCCGCGACACTTCTCGCCCGACTGGGGACGATCCGAGCGCCCACCGATCGGCGTCGGTCAAGCGTCGCGGGTCGAGGCAGGCGGGCCATTGGATGTTGCGGCGATGCGGCTTGGCAGCCGTTTGCGCGGCGCGCCGATGTCTTCACGCTGCTCGTACTGCACGGGCGCGTCGGCCCCGATCACGGGAGACCTCGGCAGGTGCTCCGGCCGGGCCTGACGGATATCGGGGTAGAGCTGCCGTGCTGCGAGGCTCCCCGCCTCGACGTTCCGCAGCACGGGGCCAGCGGGGTTCGCGGCTGCGATCGGCGCCTCGCGGCCGAGCCGAGCGAGCGTGAGTGTGCCCTTGGTGTAGATCTCGGCGATCCGCGGCGGGGTGACGGTCGTGCTCTCGGGAAAGTTCCTGAAGCCGACAGCAGCCGCGCCGGCGTACAGGCCGTCGACGAGACCCACTGCGTCTTCCATCCCGGCCTTCTTCACGAGCAGACCTTCGAGCGCATCGACACCCGCATCGAGTTGCTGATTGATCGCCGTCACGATCTCGTTGACCGGCGCGCTCTTCTGCACTATCTCACCGACTCCGGCGATGACCTCGTCCAAGCCCCTTGTGATCTTTGTGAGCGCCACGATCACCGAAACCAGGTAGAGCACGAGGGCCACGACGATCAGCACGACGGCGACGATCAGTACCGCTCCGGCTGCCACTAATGCGAGCACTGCGGGGATGGCTCCTCCTAGGCGGCGTCGTCGAGGATCACGTCGAGGGAGCCGCCGTAATTCGCGACCCCGGCGATCGTCTGGGTTGCCTGGTCCTGGGTAGTCAACAGCAGCGCAGCGGCGTCGAGGTCCTTCGATCCCGCGGCCGCCACCACGGCGATCTCCTGGACGCTGGGGACGATGCTCTTGGCCACGTCCAGCACGCCGCGGAGCAGGTACACGACCACCGGCAGGATGACCACCAGCAGGACGACGTCACCGATCCACCAGAGGATCATNNCCGAGGATGATGTCGAACTGCGCGTTGATCGCCGTGACCGCGCCCTCGAGCGGGCGCAGGTGCTCGGACTCGACGCCCTCCAGCGCCGAAGCCAGCGCCGCGAGGCCCTCCGAGATCCTGGCCAGCCCCATGCGCACGCCGATCAGCGCGGCGGCCAGTACGAGCACGACGCCTGCGGCAAGCACGACGCTCAGCAGGATCAGCACGTGCGTGGAGCTCATGCTCCACCGTACCCATCGGTGAGCGCGTTCATGTAGCCGTCCTGGACCACCGCTTCCTCGACGATCAGCGACAGTACCGGCGCCGTCGCCTCGAGCTGCGGAATGTATGCCGTCTGTGAAGCGACCTTCCCCGCGATCTCCAGCAGGCCGTCAACTGACTTCTCGATGCTGCCGACGGACTGCAGCAGCAGCGTGAGCAGGATCGCGACGCCGACGCCCAGCGCGCCGCCGAGCGCGGTCAGCGTCACGGCCTCCATCAGGAACTGCGTGACGATGTCCTGGCGCCGCGCGCCCAACGCCTTGCGCACGCCGATCTCCTTGGTGCGCTCAGTCACCGAGACCAGCATG
>PMKB01000077.1 GCA_003157595.1 Solirubrobacterales bacterium | reverse complement strand
CCGGCCTGTAGCTCGAGCGCGGGAACCCAGGTCGGGATTGTCAGCGCGATCACGTCCCCCGGCGTAACGCGGATCGAGTTCGTCAGCGGAAACGTTGCGGTCCGCCCGAAGTACGGCTGGAGGTCGACAAGCGGACCCTCGTTCTGCAGCCGGTAGTCGAGTCCCCTGACCTGGCGGATGACCGCGATCGCGGCCTCCGACGCGCCTCCCTCATGGGCGTCGAAGTACCTGATCTGCGCGGCGGTCGGGNNAACGGGGCCGAGGTGTAGCCAACCTCAACCTGCTCGGCAGTCGTGCGCGAGACCACGGTGCACGGCGCCGCGGCGGTCCCCGGGCAGCTCGCCACCGCGCTGCGGTCCGTGGGGTTGGTCAACGTCACGAGGACCGCATAGGCGGTTGCGGGAACCGCCAATGCGACCAGCGCTAGCGCGGCCGCGACGCTGAGGGCTCTTCTGCTCATCGTGTGTAACGTCGAAGGAGCCTAGCGCGAGACCTGGACGGCCACGGCTGATCGCCGCAGCTGCCAGCGAGCGCATCCTGTGCCGCTGGCAGCGTGCGCCGCGCCGGCTCTCAGATCGGGTAGTGGCGTTCGCTCTCTTGGATCGTGACCCATCGCAGCTCGGTGAACTCCTCAAGCGCCGCGCGCCCGCCGAAGCGCCCCCAGCCGCTGTCCTTGACCCCGCCGAACGGCATCTGGGGCTCGTCGTGAACGGTCGAATCGTTGATGTGGCAGATCCCGCTCTGGACGCGCTGGGCGACCTCGAGCGCCTGGGGAACGTTCTCGCTGAAGACAGCCGCCGACAATCCGTACTCGGTGTCGTTGGCCACCTCGATCGCGTGCTCGACGCCGTCGACGGGGATGATCGAGGCGAGCGGCCCGAACGACTCCTCGCGGTAGACCCGCATCTCCGAGCCCACATCGAACAGGACCGTCGGCGGGTAGCAGGGTCCGTCGGCCGCTCCGCCGGCGAGCACCCGTGCGCCGTGTTGGCGCGCATCTTCGACCAGTTCGATCACGCGCTCCAGCGCGGCGTTGTTGATCAGGGGCCCGATCTGCGTTTCCGCGTCGCGCGGATCGCCGACGCGCAGCGCGCCCGCGCGAGCTGCGAGCAGCTGCGCGAACGGCTCGGCCACCGAGCGGTCCACGACGACCCGCTCCGTCGACATGCAGATCTGTCCCTGATGGAAGAAGGCGCCGAAGCTTGTGGCAGCGGCCGCACGCTCGAGGTTGGCGTCCGCCAGCACGATCAGTGGCGCCTTGCCTCCGAGCTCGAGCAGAGTCCGCTTGAGGTGGCGTCCGGCGAGCTCCGCGATGATCCGCCCGACGCGGGTTGAGCCGGTGAAGTTCACGCGGCGCGTGTTGGGATGGGCGATCAGCTCCTCGACCACGTCGGCTGCATCCTGCGGCTGATTGGTGAGGAAGTTGATCACGCCGGCCGGAGCTCCGGCATCGGCGATCGCGGCGGCGACGTGGCCGTGGGTGCGAGGACACAGCTCGGAGGCCTTCAGCACGACCGTGTTACCGAACGCCAGCGGCATCGCGACCGCGCGCGCGGACAGGATCACGGGCGCGTTCCAGGGAGCGATCCCGACGACCACGCCGGCCGGAGCGCGAACCGCCATCGCCAGCTTGCCCGGGACGTCCGACGGAATGACCTCGCCGAGCATGCCATAGGTCTGCGCCGCAGCCTCGCGCAGCATTCCGGCGGCCAGCATGCAGTTGAACATCCCCCAGCCGAAGGTGGCCCCGGTTTCCTCGATCATCGTCTGGGCAATCTCGTTCTGGCGCTCGGTGATCAGCTCGCTCGCGCGCGAGAGGATCGCGCGGCGCTCCCCGGGGCCGGTCTGTGACCACAGCGCGAAGGCGTCATGCGCCGCGTCGACGGCGGCGTGGGCGTCCTGGCGGCCGGCTGCGCTGGCGGTGGTCGCGGGCGCGCCGGTATAGGGGTTGATTCTGGAGAAGGTGTCGCCGGATCCTGCGGCGCGCCACTCACCGTTGATGAGAAGCTGCTGCTCGACCAAATCAGTGGTTGCCATCTGTGCTCTCCCTCGTGGTGGTTGCCGGCGCCTGCTGGGCTCGGCTGGCGGCTCACCGAGCCGATCCGCGTGCGGCGGCGTGAGACGGCCCCGATGATACGTTGTGCGCGCGATGACAGCGTGTTCACATTGCGCACAGCCGTGGCGCGCCTGCTGCACCTGAGCGATGCGGTCGCTGAGCTGGTGCGCGACGGCGATTCCGTCGCGCTCGAGGGCTTCACGCACCTGATCCCGTTCGCGGCCGGCCATGAGCTGCTGCGTCAGGGACGGCGCGATCTGGAGCTGATCCGGATGACACCAGACCTGCTGTACGACCAGCTGATCGGCATGGGCGCCGCGCGTCGCCTCGTCTTCTCCTACGGGGGCAACCCCGGCGTCGGTTCGCTGCACCGCTTTCGTGACGCGATCGAGCACGACTGGCCACACCCGATCGAGATCGAGGAGCACAGCCATGCCGGGATGGCGAACCGCTACGCGGCCGGTGCTGCCGACCTGCCGTTTGCCGTGCTGCGCGGCTACGCCGGCACCGATCTGGTCGCGCACACGAACGTGCGCTTCGTCGACTGCCCGTTCACCGGTGAGCGGCTCGCTGCCGTCGCTGCGCTGCGGCCCGACGTCGCGATCGTGCATGCACAGGAGGCCGACGGCGACGGCAACGTGCAGCTCTGGGGGATCCCCGGCGTTCAGAAGGAGGCCGTGCTCGCTGCCAGGCGCTCGCTGGTGACCGTCGAGCGCATCGTCGAGCGGCTGCTGCCGCGCCCAGGCGCTGTCGTGCTGCCAGGCTGGGTCCTTGACGCCGTGGCCGTTGCGCCCGGCGGCTCCCAGCCCTCCTACAGCGAGGGCATCACCCGGCGCGACAACGCCTTCTACCGCGACTGGGACGAAATCAGCCGCGACCGCCAGCGCTTCTCCGCGTGGATGCAAGAGCATGTGCTCGGCAAGGTCGCGGCGCGGTGAGCGTCGCGGCGAGCACCGACGAGGTGCAGACGGTCGTGGCGGCGCGGCGTCTGGCGAGCGCGAGGACGGTGTTCATCGGCGTCGGCCGGCCGAGCATCGCCGCGATCCTCGCGCGGATGGTCCACAACCCGGACCTGGTGCTGATCTACGAATCCGGGACGATCGGTGCGAAGCCGTTTCACATCCCGCTCTCAATCGGGGATGGCGAGCTCAGCGAGACCGCCGACACGGTCGTCGGCGTGCCGGAGATGTTCAACTACTGGATCGGGGCCGGCCGGGTTGACGTCGGCTTTCTCGGCGCCGCGCAGGTCGATCGCTACGCAAACCTCAACTCCACCGTGATCGGCGACTACGACCATCCGCGCACGCGACTCCCAGGCGCCGGAGGCGCCCCTGAAATTGCGTCAAGCTGTGGCGAAGTGATCGTCACGGTGGCACATTCTCGCCGCACGCTGGTGGAGCGGCTGGACTTCCTCACGACAGTCGGACACGGTGACGGACCGGGCGCGCGAGGGCGGCTTGGATTGCGCGGCAGGGGCCCGACCGCCGTGATCACCGACCTGGGCGTGCTCGAGCCCGACCCCTCGAGCGCCGAGCTGACGTTGACCCAGCTGCACCCCGGCGTCACCGTCGAGCAGGCGCGCGAGCAGACCGGCTGGGAGCTGGCGGTCGCCGAGCGCCCGCGGATCACCGAGCGTCCGAGCGACGCAGAGCTGAATGCGCTGCGGGAGCTCTTGGCGCGATGAACGACGCGTTCGTCTACGAGGCCGTGCGTACGCCGTTTGGCCGCCTCGGCGGGGCGCTCGCCGGCGTGCGGCCGGACGACCTCGCCGCATACGCGCTGCGCGCGCTGATTGAGCGTGGCGAGGTTTCCGATCCTGCCGCGATCGACGAGGTGATCCTCGGCGACGCCAACGGCGCCGGCGAGGACAACCGCGACGTCGCGCGCATGGCGGTGCTGCTCGCAGGCCTGCCGACGAGCGTCACCGGCGTGAGCGTCAATCGCCTGTGCGGCTCGAGCCTCGAGGCGGCGATCCAGGCGACGCGCGCGGTCCGCTGCGGCGAGGCGTCGCTGGTCGTCGCCGGCGGCGTGGAGTCGATGAGCCGTGCTCCGTGGGTGCTGCTCAAGCCCACGCGAGCGTATCCCGTCGGCTCCGAGACGCTGCATTCGACGACGCTCGGCTGGCGGATGGTGAATCCGCGAATGCCCGAGCGGTGGACGATCTCGCTGGGGGCGAGCGCCGAGCGGCTGGCTGAGATCCACGATGTTTCGCGCGAGGCGCAGGACGCCTTCGCGTTGCGCAGCCACCGGCTTGCGGCGAAGGCCTACGACGAGGGAGTGATGGGCGAGGTGGTAGCGGTGCCGGGCGTCGAGCTTGCGCGCGACGAGGGGATTCGCACCGACACGACGCTTGAGGCGCTCGCCGAACTGGCGCCCGCCTTCGTCGACGGCGGCACGGTCACGGCCGGCAACTCCTCTTCGCTGAACGACGGCGCGAGCATGGTGCTGATCGGCGACAAGCAGGCCGGCAGGCTGCTCGGTCGCGAGCCGCTCGCGCGGATCGTCTCGATGGGAGCGGCGGGCGTCGATCCCGACGTGTTCGGGATCGCACCGGTCGAGGCTGCGAACCTGGCGCTGTCGCGTGCGGGCATCGGCTGGGGCGAGATCGCTGCGGCCGAGCTCAACGAGGCGTTCGCCTCACAGTCGCTGGCCTGTCTGAGCTGTTGGCCGCAGCTGAATCCGGAGCTCGTGAACGTGCGCGGCGGCGCGATCGCCATCGGCCATCCGCTGGGTGCGTCGGGGACGAGGATCCTCGGACGCCTTGCCCACGAGCTGCACGCCCGCGGCGGGGGCTACGGTTTGGCGGCCATCTGCATCGGCGTGGGCCAGGGCCTCGCCATGATCCTGGAGGGATGACAGTTGACTGATTCGGGCGCGACACCGCGACAGATCTACGATCCGGTCTCCGAGACGCCGTCCTCCTACGTGCGCGAAGCGCCGGGCATCCAGCCGCCGCTCGACTTCCCCGAGTACAAGTCGACCGCGCTGCGCCATCCCAAACAGCCGCTGATCTACCTGCCCCAGAACATCACCGAGCTGACCGGCCCGGCGCTCGGGTCGCTCGCGCCGGTGGGCGATCTCGACAACGACCTCACGCGCCAGCACGGCGGCGCGCCGATCGGCGAGCGGACGGTTGTGTTCGGGCGCGTCCTCGATACCGAGGGCAAGCCTCTGCGCAACACGATGGTCGAGATCTGGCAGGCCAACGCGTCCGGACGCTATCGCCACCGCTGGGATCGCTTCCCGGCCCCGCTCGACCCCAACTTCAGCGGCGCCGGCCGCGCCATCACCGACGACGAGGGTCGCTATCGCTTCGTCACCATCAAGCCGGGGCCCTATCCGTGGGGCAACCACTACAACGCGTGGCGCCCCGCCCACATCCACTTCTCGCTCCTCGGACGCGCGTTCACGCAGCGGCTCGTGACCCAGATGTACTTCCCGGGCGATCCGCTGTTCCGCTACGACCCGATCTTCAACTCGATCCCGGACGCGGCTGCGCGCAAGCGCCTTGTCTCGCGCTTCTCGATTCAGGACACAGAGCCGGATTGGGCGCTCGCGTACGAGTTCGACATCTACCTGCGCGGTCCCGGCGCGACGCCGTTCGAGGAGGCGCTGTGATCTTCCCGAGCACCGCCGGGCAGACCGTTGGGCCGTATTTCGCGATCGGGCTGCCCTGGTCCGAGGGCTCGCACGCCGTCGCGCCGGGGACAGCCGGGGCGATCACGCTTCGCGGGGTGATCTATGACGGCGCCGGCAAGCCGATTCCCGACTTCCTGCTCGAGACCTGGCAGGCGGACCCAGCCGGGCGCTTCGCCGATCTGCACGGTCACGGCGGGCCCTCGGAGATTGTTGGCTTCCGCGGGTTCGCGCGCGTCGGCCACGAAGACGGCGACGGCAGCTTCGAGTTGCTGACCGTCAAGCCCGGCCCGCTGGCGACGGCGAGCGGCACGATCGCCGCGCCGCACATCGATGTGTCGCTGTTCGCGCGGGGGCTGCTGCACCGCTGCGTTACACGTTTCTATTTCGCCGACGAAGAAGCGGCCAACGCAGTCGACCCGGTGCTCGCGACGGTCTCTCCGGAGCGCCGCGAGACCCTGCTCGCGAAGCCGGCCGAGGGCGGGTACGAGATCGACATCCACCTTCAGGGTCCAGAGGAGACAGTCTTCTTTGCGCTCTGAGACGCCGTCCGAGGCCCCTCCGCGCCGAGCTCTCGGATGAGCTCCGAGGGCCTGTTCGACGCGCTCTACGCGCGCGGGCCAGTGGCGGCCCAGCTCGATGGGCGGGCCTGGCTGGCGGCGATGCTCGACGTCGAGACGGCCCTGGCGGGCGCCTGCGCCGACGAGGGGCTGATCCCTGCGGCGTCGGCGAGCGCGATCGCAGACGCATGCAGCGTCGAGCGCTTCGATCTCGCCGCCATCGCGCAGGCGGTAGGGGACTCCGCGACACCCGTGATCGCGATCGTCGCCGCGCTGCGTGACGCCGTCGGCGAGCAGATCGCGCCGCACGTGCATCTCGGCGCGACGAGCCAGGACATCATCGACACCGCTGCGATGCTCGTGGCGCGACGGGCGCTCGAGCCGCTGCTGGCGGACGCCGGCGTCGCCGCGTCGGCCGCGGCAGCGCTCGCGCAGACTCACCGGGGGAGCCGGATGGCGGGACGTACGCTGCTTCAGCAGGCACAGGCCAGCACCTTTGGCCTGCGCGCGGCGGGCTGGTTCGTCGGGTTGGAGGAGGCCTGCGCGGGCCTGCGCGAGGTTGCCGCCGAGCGCCTGGCCGTGCAGATGGGAGGTCCGGTTGGCACGCGGGCGCCCCAGATCGGGGCGCGCGTCGCGGCGGAGCTCGGACTGGTCGAGCCGACGCTGCCGTGGGCGGCGATTCGGGTGCGACCGGCCGAGTTGGCGAGTGCGCTCGGTGTGCTCGCCGGCGTCTTCGCCAAGATCGCCGCCGATGTCGCGCTGTTCTCGCAGACCGAGGTCGGAGAGCTGCGCGAAGGCGGCGGGCCGGGCCGTGGCGGCTCCTCGGCGATGACGCACAAGCGCAACCCGGTCGCCAGCGTCTCGGTGCTGGCCTGCACCACACGCGTTCCCGGGCTCGTGGCGACGATGCTCGCTGCGATGCCCCAGGAGCACGATCGCGCTGCCGGCGCCTGGCAGGCGGAGTGGGGGACGCTCGGCGACCTGCTGGCGCTTGTCGGTTCGGCGGCGGCATGGTCGGCTGACCTGCTGGTCAATCTCGAGGTGGACGTGGATCGGATGCGCGAGAACGCGGCCGGGCTAGAGGGCGACCTGGACGCCGTCGACGCGCTGATCGATCGCGCGCTGGCGGTGAGGGCGGGGTGAGCGTCGAAGAGCTGCACTACGAGCAGAGCGGTCCGCTCGATGCTCCGGCGCTCCTACTCGGAGCCTCACTCGGCACGACGCTGGAAATGTGGGCGCCGACGCTGCCGGCGCTCGCGCGTCGCCGCCGCGTTGTTCGCTTCGACCATCGCGGTCACGGCCGCTCGCCCGTGCCGGAGGGTCCCTACGAGATCGCCGACCTCGGTGGCGACGTGCTCGGCCTGCTCGATCGGCTCGGTCTGGAGCGCGTGTCCTATGCCGGCGTGTCGCTGGGTGGAATGGTCGGCCTGTGGCTGGCGGCCCATGCTCCAGGGCGGATCGAGCGGCTGGTCTGCATCTGCAGCTCGGCGCATCTGCCGCCACCGCAGGCCTGGGCGGATCGCGCCGACGCCGTGCGCGCAGCCGGCAGTGTCGCCGTCGTCGCCGACGGCGTCCTCGAACGCTGGTTCACGCCCGCCTATGCGCAGTCACACCCCGACGCGATCGCGTGGCTCGGTGCGATGCTGAGGAGCTCTTCACCGCGGGGGTATGCGGCATGCTGCGGGACGATCGAGCGCCTCGACCTGCGCCGCGATCTCGAGTCGATCACGGCGCCGACGCTAGCCGTCGGCGCGGTCGGGGACCTTGCGATACCGCCGGCGCATTCGGAGGCGATCGCCGCCGGTGTGCCCGGCGCGCGGCTGGAGCTGCTGGCGCACGGCGCTCATCTTGCGGCGGTCGAGTGTGCCGGCGAGGTTGCTGAGCTGATCGAAAGTCATTTGGAGGAGATGCCCGCATGAGCGACCCGCTTTACGACGACGGTATGGAGGTGCGGCGCGAGGTGCTCGGCGACGAGCACGTCAATCGCGCGATCGAGCGCACGACGGAGTTCACGGCGCCGTTTCAGGACTTCATCACACGGTACGCCTGGGGCGCGGTATGGGGTCGCGAGGGCCTGGACCGCCGCACTCGCAGCGCTGTCACGCTGGCCGTGCTGACCGCCCTCGGGCGTGAGCACGAGATCGCGATGCACGTTCGCGCTGCCCTTCGCAACGGGCTTTCCGCCGCCGAGATCGGCGAGGTCCTGCTGCACACGTCGGTCTACGCGGGCGTGCCCGCGGCGAACCGGGCGTTCGCGATCGCCGACGAGGTCCTGGGCGAGGAGCGACTGCAGTGAGCGAGACAGCGGCGCCCTGCGCGCACTTCGTCCAGTCGCTCTCGCGCGGCCTGGCGGTGATCCGCGCGCTCAACAGCCCGGAGCCGATGACGCTGAGCGATGTCGCGCGAGCGAGCGATCTCACGCGCGCGTCGGCGCGGCGCTTCGTCCTGACGCTCGAGGATCTGGGATACGTGCAGCAATCCGGCAGGCGCTTTGCGCTCACGCCGCGCGTGCTCGAGCTGGGCTTCGCCTACCTGTCGGCACTCGGTCTGCCCGAGGTCGCGCAGCCGCACATGGAGCGGCTGGTCGAGCAGGTGCGCGAGTCCTCGTCGGTCTCCGTGTTGGACGGCGAGTCGGTCGTCTACGTCGCTCGCGTGCCGACACGGCGGATCATGAACGTCGTGATCAACGTCGGCACGCGCTTTCCGGCCTACGCCACCTCGATGGGGCGTGTGCTGTTGGCGGGTCTCCCTCGGGAGGCGTGCGCCGCGCTGCTGGACCGGATCGAGCTCGCGCCGCTGGCCCACGACACGATCACGACGCGCCCCCAGCTCGAGGCGGAGTTGGAGCGTGTACGGCTTGCGGGCTATGCGATCGTGGACCAGGAGCTCGAGTCGGGTCTGCGATCGGTCGCGGCGCCGATTCGCGATCGCCGCGACCAGGTGATCGCGGCGATCAACCTGGCAGTGCAGGCTGCTCGCGTGAGCGTCGATGAGATCGGGCGGTCGCTGGTCGGTCCGCTGCTCGAGACCGCTGCAGCGATCGAGCGCGACATTGGCGTTGGCAGCGGAGGGTCCGCCTGATGCGCCTGGCGAATCTCAGGGGGCGTCTGCTGGTCGCGGGTCGCGATGGCCGGTTCGTCGATCTCGCGCTCGCCAGCGAGGGCCGCTTCGAGCCTGATCCCCAGCGCATATACGGGCGTTGGGACGAGTTCGTGGCATGGAGCTCCGGTGCGGCGCTGGGGGAGGGCCAGCCGGTTGGCGTGGAGGCACTCGGTCCGCCGGTGCCGCGTCCCCGCCAGGTCTTCGCGCTGGCGCTCAACTATTCCGAGCACGCCGCCGAGGGCGGGGTCGACGCGCCGACGGTGCCGCAGGTCTTCACCAAGTTCGCGACCTGTCTGGCCGGCCCGAGCGCGAGCGTGACGCTTCCCGGCCCATTCACCGACTGGGAGGCGGAGTTGGTGGTGGTGATCGGGCATCGCGCCCACCATGTCACCAGCGGGCAGGCCTGGGAGTACGTTGCCGGCGTGATGGTCGGCCAGGACATCTCGGCGCGCGATGTTCAGCGGTCGGGGCCAACGCCGCAGTTCTCGCTGGCCAAGTCGTTCCCCGGCTTCGGGCCGACCGGTCCTTGGCTCGTGACACGCGACGAGTTCGGCGAGGGCGACGCCGAGATCGAGTGCGTGCTCAACGGTACACCGGTGCAGCACGCGAGCACGGGCGACATGGTCTTCTCCGTCCCCGAGATCGTCGCCTACATCTCTTCGATCACGCCGATGCTACCCGGCGACCTGGTGTTCACAGGGACCCCGTCGGGCGTTGGCGCCTACCGCAAGCCGCCGGTCTTCCTGCGCGACGGCGACGTGCTCGTGAGCCGGATCGCGAGGATCGGCGCGATCTCACAGACCTTCCACGACCGCTGAGCCGGGTTCCAGGGCGAGCCCGCGCAAGCTACCGGCGCGTTGTTCCGGCCCGCGTGCTGCTCGCATCCGCACGACGGGCGGCTCGCCGGCGGCCGGCCTCGAGCCTCGTGGGCGGCGTATGCGGAATCCGATGATGCTTGGGAACCCACTCGCGCAGGATCGTCCCGAGCACCCGCCAGCCGTCGCTGAAGGTCCGCAGGTTGCTGCGGCCGTGGATTCGGGCCAGTTCGAAGCTCGCGACTTCGGCCACCCGCAAGCCCGACTTGGCGGCGCGCAGGTTGAGCAGCGTCTCGACCTCGAAGCCATCGATGTCTACGTTGAGCGCAGGCAGGCAGGCGTGCCAGAAGGCGTTGTAGCCGTAGCAGAGGTCGGTGTAGTGCGTGCCGTGAAGCACGTTCGCCAGATGCGTGAGCCCGCGATTGCCGAGGCTTCGCAGCAGAGTCATGTCGTGGCTGCCGCCGCCCTGGATCGCGCGCGTGCCCTTGGCGAAGTCGGCGCCGGCGAGCAACGCGCCGACGAAGGCCGGAATCTCCTTCGGGTCGGCTGAACCGTCGGCGTCGAGCGTCACGATGACGTCCCCACGACAGGCGGCGAACCCGCATGCCAGCGCGTTGCCCTTGCCCGAACGGTCCTGATGGATCACACGGACGTCTGGTCGCAGCGTGCGTGCGACAAGCTCGGTGTCGTCGGTGGAGGTGCCGGGCACGAGGATGACCTCGAACACGTTGTCCGGCAGGTTGGCAAGAACGTGGCGAAGATTCAGCGCCTCGTTGAGCGCTGGGATGACCACGCTGACGCGGATCGCGCTGATGTCGCCCCGCCGTCCGCGACCACTGCCACCGCCGCGGCGCTCGTCGTCGGGCAGGGTCGCGCTTGTCCCATTGCGCTCGTAGCGACGTGATTCGTCCGCGTTGCGCTCGATCACGTTTGACCCGTTGCTCGCGGCGAAACTCGACGCGTCCGGTTCGGCCGCGGCGTGTCGGGCGGCCGTGAGGATGGCGTCGTGGAAGGCTGATGCGAGATCGGCGTTGGCGGCCGGCGACGCCGTAGGCGTAGGCAGGGGTTTCATTCAGCATCTCTCGGCTTCACGCGGCCGTTTGTTGACCACATTCCGCGTCCCTGGACGGATGGTTATCGCCCGCTTGCAAGATCTCGCTCGGCCTGTGGGCGAAATCAGCCGATAAGTGCGATATGCAGACGCCAGCAAGCGCCGCGGCTCCGGACGCCGTCGTTCGCGACGAGTTGCCCGCGGGTCGCGCGCGGATCGGGGACATCGTGGTCGCGCTCGGCTTCAGCGACCGCGAAACGGTCGAGGAAGCTGCGCACGCAGCGCGCGAGATCGGCGAGCAGATCGGCCAGGTCCTGCTCGAGCGCGGCGCGATAACGACGGATCAATTCGCGACTGCGATGGCCCGGCGATTCGGCCTCGAGCACCGGCGCCTCGAGGAGATCAACTTGGACGCATCCGCGGCGCAGCTGGTTTCGTTCACGGCCGCGCGCCGGATGCGTGCGGTGCCGATCGGCATCGAGAACGATCACACGCTGGTGGTGGCGGTCGCCAGTCCGGACAACTATCTCGTGCTGGAGGACATGTCCATGTTCACCGGCATGCAGGTCAAGCAGGTGGTCGTTTCCCAGGAGGACCTCGACGCACTGCTCAAGCGGCTGAGCGTAGTGGACGGCGAACTGTTCGAGGACGAGGCTGCGAACGAGCCCCGAACGCTTGACGAGGAGCAGTTCGAGAGCCCGGACGACGCACCGACGATCAAGCTGGTGCGCTCGATCGTCTCCGAGGCGGTCGACCGGGGCGTCTCGGACGTTCACTTCGCGCCCGACGAGGGCACGCTCACCGTGCGCTTCCGGATCGACGGCGTGATGGTTGACGCCGCACGCGTCCCGCGCAGCCAGGCCGCCGCGGTGATCTCGCGGATCAAGATCCTCGCCGACCTTGACATCTCCGAGAAGCGCCTGCCGCAGGACGGGCGGATCGGCATCGTGATCGACGGCCGCCGCGTCGACATCCGCGTGGCGGTGATGCCGCTCGTCGGCGGCGAGTCTGCCGTGCTGCGCATCCTCGACGCCGGCCGCTCGCCGCTGTCGCTGAACGATCTCGGGATGAGCCAGGCGGACCTGAGCCGGCTCTCCGCAGCGCTGCATCGCACGCAGGGCGGCATTCTCGCGACGGGTCCGACGGGCTCGGGCAAGACGACCTCGATGTACGCGATGATCGAGATGGTCCGCTCGCCCGAGAAGACGCTGACGACGATCGAGGACCCGGTCGAGTACCGCCTCTCCGGCGTCAATCAGATCCAGGTCTCTGAGCGCAGCGGGCTGACCTTCGCCACCGGCCTGCGCGCGATCGTGCGGGCCGATCCGGACGTCATCATGGTCGGCGAGATCCGTGATCGCGAGAGCGCCCACATCGCCGTCGAAGCGGCCCTGACCGGGCACCTCGTGCTCTCCACGCTGCATACCAACGACGCGCCGAGCGCACCGATGCGGCTGGTCGACATGGGCATCGAGCCCTACATGGTCGCCGCAGCGATGAACTGCGTGATTGCTCAGCGTCTGGCGCGGCGTGTCTGCCCCAGCTGCCGGCGCGCGGCGCTCGTTTCCGGCACGCTCGTCGGACTCGAAGAGGGAGAGGTCGAGGTCTTCGAGGCCGTCGGATGTCCGCGCTGCCGCCAGACCGGCTACCGCGGCCGGCTCGGCCTGTACGAGGTGATGATCGTGACCGACGAGATCCGCAGCCTGATCGTCAGCCGAGCGCCCGCGCAGGACATCCGCCGTGTGGCCGTCGAGCAGGGAATGCGCACGCTTCGCGACGACGGGCTCGCCAAGGTCCGCGACAGCGAGACGACCGTCCTTGAGATCGAGCGCGTCCTCGGCTGAACCGCCGCGCTGCTCGGCGCTGGGCGCCGAGCTGCGTGTTGTGAGCGACAGCCGTGCGAGCGCGCCTCAGCCTACCGCTGAGGCCATTCGCGCGACGGCGTCGCGGAGGATCTCCGGCGAGGTTGCGAGGTTGAGCCGGACGTGGCCGTCGCCGCCGGTGCCGAAGCGAGGCCCGGAGCTCAGCGCGACCCGGCCGCGCTCGAGGAACACCGCGGCGGGGTCGGCGCCGAGCTCCAGCGCGCGACAGTCAAGCCAGGCTAGATAGGTCCCCTGCGGCTGGCTGTAGCGGATAGCGGGGAGGTGCTCACCGAGCAGCTCCCCGAGAAGCCTTCGGTTCGCCTCCAACCCGAGCAGCAGGCTGTCCAGCCAGGGGCGGCCGTCGCGCAGGGCTGCGACGTGGGCGATCACGCCGATGTGGCTCGGCCCGTCACGGCCCTCCTCGGGCATGCGGGACAACTCCGCCGCAGCCTCCGCTCCGGCCACGGCGATCGCCGCCTTCATGCCGGCCAGATTCCAGCCCTTGGACGCGGACACCACGGCGAACGCTCGCTCGGATCCTGGCAGCGACAGATACGGCAGATGCTCGCCACCCGCTGCGACGATCGGGGCGTGGATCTCATCCGCCACCACGCGAACCCCGTGGCGCTCGGCAAGTGCGACGACCGTCGCGAGCTCCTCGCGCGAATGCACGGTGCCGGTAGGGTTGTGCGGGCTGCACAGCAGGAACGCGGCGCTTCGGCCGCCCTTGGTGGCGGAACTGAACGCGCGATCGAGGGTACCCGGGTCGATCCGGTGCCCGGCGCTCAGCGGCGCTTCGATCACACGCCGCTCAATCCGTTCGACGAAGCGGTAAAACGGTGTGTACACGGGTGAGTTGACGATCACGGCGTCACCGCGTTGGGTCAGCAGCTTGAGGATCTCGACGATCCCCCCCATCACGTCGGAGACGTTCGCGCTCGCGGCGACGTCGAACTTCCAACCCCAGCGCTCGCGTGCGAAATCGGCGTAGGCCTCGGCATACGCCGTTCCCTCCGGGTAGCCGGTGTCCCCGATCGCGATCGCATGGTCGACTGCGCGGGCGATCGGCTCGGCGAGCGCCACATCCATCTCGGCCACCCACAGCGGCAGCACG
>PMKB01000187.1 GCA_003157595.1 Solirubrobacterales bacterium | reverse complement strand
CTCGCCGAGCGCCACTACGCCGAGCACCGCGAGAAGCCGTTCTTTGGCGAGCTCGCCGATTTCATCACCTCCGGCCCGCTGGTCGCGATCGTGCTCGAGGGACCGTCGGCGATCGCCGCCGCGCGGCAGGTGATCGGCGCGACGAACCCGCTCGACGCCGCGCCCGGCTCGATCCGCGGCGATCTGGCGATCGCCACCGGCGAGAACCTCGTGCACGGCTCAGACGGGCCCCAGTCGGCGGCGCGAGAGATCGGGATCTTCTTCCCGGAGCTGTAAAGCGAGTTGGTTTGGGCAGGAGACCAACTCGTGCTTGCCTCGCGCTCTCCTCAGCGGCGCGCGATTCTCGCTGCCCTCGGCGTGGAGTTCGTGGTGCGGCCTTCGGCCTTCGAGGAGCTCGAGAGTGGGCAGGCCGAGCTCGTCGCGGTCGATAACGCTCTCGGCAAGGCGTCCACCGTCGCCAGATCGCGGCACGAGGTGGTGCTGGGTGTGGACACGGTTGTGTCGCTTGGGGGCCGGCTCTACGGCAAGCCAGGGGACGAGGCGCAGGCGCGCGACACGCTGCGCGCGCTCTCTGGCGCGAGGCACACCGTTGTCAGCGCGATCGCGCTGGTCGGACTCCAGGAGGCGCCCCGCACGGCTACCTGCGCGACCGATGTGACATTCCGTGAGCTCGATCAAGCGACGCTCGACTGGTACGTGCGCAGCGCGGAGTGGCGCGATCGCGCCGGCGGGTACGCGATCCAGGGGGCAGGCTGCGCGCTGGTCGCCTCGATCGCCGGAGACTGGACCAACGTGGTCGGCCTGCCGGTCGGCACTCTGCTCGGCGCCCATCCGGGCCTGCTGGCAGCGCGCAACAATCGTTTCAGCCAGTAAAATCAGGCCGAATTGCAGCACTAACGCCTTGTCGCGCCTCGCGGCGCGATGCCGGACGGCGCCCATCGTCCGCTACACTCCCTGACTCCAGGGCGGGGGCCTCCTCCGTACAGCCGTTCCCCGCACGCCGGAGGGCAGGCGGCGCGGCGCGGCCGCTCCGATCCACGTCTTGCGCACTGCCTCCAAATGGGTTTCTTCAGCTACATGACCGGGTTCGGCGGCCGCGATATGGCCGTCGATCTCGGCACGGCGAACACGCTGGTCTACGTCCGCGGACGGGGCATCGTGCTGTCTGAGCCGAGCGTGGTCGCAATCGACTCACGCACCGGTGAGGTGCACGCCGTCGGCATCGAGGCCAAGCGGATGCTCGGCCGCACGCCGGGAACGATCTCCGCGATCCGGCCGCTGAAAGACGGCGTGATCGCCGACTTCGACGTGACCGAGGAGATGCTGCGCCACTTCATCCAGAAGGTGCACCAGAGCCGCTTCGCGCACCCGCGCGTCGTCGTCTGCGTGCCTTCCGGGGTGACCGGCGTCGAGAAGCGCGCGGTCGAGGAGGCCTGCCTTTCGGCGGGCGCGCGCCAGGCCTACCTGATCGAGGAGCCGATGGCCGCNNAGCGAGGTGGCCGTCATCTCGCTCGGCGGGATCGTCGTCTCGCAGTCGATCCGGATCGCCGGCGACGAGCTCGACGAGGCGATCATCAACTACGCCAAGCGCGAGTACAAGCTGCTGATCGGCCAGCAGACGGCCGAGGAGCTGAAGCTCGAGATCGGGTCCGCATTCCCGATGGCCGAGGAGCTCCAGGCCGAGATCCGCGGTCGCGACATGGTGTCCGGACTGCCGAAGACGGTGGTGTTGACCAGCGAGGAGTTGCGCGTCGCGATCGAGGAGCCGCTGTCGCAGATCATCGACGCGATCAAGGCCACGCTCGATCGCACCCCGCCCGAGCTGGCCTCCGACATCATGGACCGCGGCATCGTGCTCGCCGGCGGAGGAGCCCTGCTGCAGGGCCTCGCCGACCGCATCCGCGACGAGACACAGATTCCGACGCACCTCGCCGAGTCGCCGCTGACGTGCGTGGCGGTCGGCTCGGGCCGCTCGCTCGAGGAGTTCGAGGTCATCCACCGCACCAACCGCGCCGCCGGTCGCAACGGCAACCGCCGCCGCCGCCGCTGATGACCACGGTGCCGCCCACCCACCCGTTTCGAGGCCATGCGCCCCTACCTTTCAACGCGACCCCACCTTCACCGTGCATGACAAGACCGTTCGCCGGCGCCGGGCAGTGCTCGCACTGCGCGTCGTCCTCTCCCTGATCCTGATCAGCGCGAGCTTCGGAGGCTCGGGCGGCGGCCCTCTGCACACCGTGCAGAGTGGGTTCCTCGACGTGCTCTCGCCGGTCGAGACGGGGGCCAGCAAGGCGCTGACCCCGGTGCACGATCTGTTCAACTGGGTTGGCGATGTCTTCCACGCGGCCAGCCAGCGAGACAAGCTCCAAAAGGAGCTTGCCGCGGCCGAGAAGGAGATCGTCGCGCTGCAGGCGCAGAAGAGCGCGAGCACGGATGCCGCCAAGCTCCAGCACATCGACACAACGCTCCAGCTGGCGCCAGACGCGCCGGTCGACGCCAGCGTGATCAGCCAGCCTGAGAGCCTGTGGGTCAGCCACGTGACGATCAGCGCCGGCAGCGGTGACGGGGTCAGAGTGAACGACCCGGTGATCGACCCCGACGGCCTGATCGGCACGATCACGGACGTCGCCGCCGGCTCGGCGATCGTCACGCTGATCAACGATCCCTCCTCCGGCGTCGGGTCGCGCGACAGCGCCAGCCGCGAGGTCGGCCTGATCGAGCCGCAGGCCGGGAGCCCGGGTGAGCTGCAGCTGGTCGAGGTCTCACAGCCGAGCGAGGTGAAGCTGGGCGACCTGGTCGTGACCGCCGGCGAACGCGCCACGCTCAACGCCACGCTGTTCCCGGCCGGCATCCTGATCGGGCGGGTCACGTCGGTCCCGTCCGCGACTGACCCGCTGGGCACCATCACCGTGACGCCGGCCGCCGATCTGACATCGCTCGAAACCGTGCAGGTGCTGACCAAGGTGCCGGCGCCGTGAGCGACGCGACGAACCTAACGCTCCGCCTGGCGGCGCTTGCGTTCGTCTCGGTGCTCGTGCAGATCGCCGGGGTCGCGCAGGTCCGGATCCTCGGCGTCAACGCGGACCTCGCGCCGCTCGTGGTGGCCGCGGCCGGCTTCCTGACCGGCGCGCTGCCTGGAGCGCTGTTCGGCTTCGGCGTGGGGATCTTCGTCGACCTGGCTTTTGCCCAGACGCTCGGCATCTCGGCGCTCGTTTACGTGCTCGTGGGCTACGGCGCCGGACGGGTGCGCGAGCTGCGCGCGCCGGAGGCTCCGTTCACGCCGCTCGCGCTGGGCGCGGCGGCGACCGCGGTCGCATCGTGCGGATACGCCGTGCTCGAGTTCACCCTCGGGGTCACGGCACCGGTCAGCCTGCTGCTCGCGCGTGACATCCTGCTGACCATCGCGCTGAACTCGCTGATCGCCGTGCCCGTCTACTCGCTCGTGCGCCGCTGGCTGATCCCGGCGCTGCCGGAGGATCCGCGCCGCCGCCGCCGGCGCGCCTACACGACCGGCGGCCTGAGCCCGCTCTCGCGCTCGTGATCGAGAGCCCGCTCCAGCGCCGCGCACCGCTGCCCCCGCAGCTCACCCGGCGCGTCGGCGTGCTCGGCGTGGTGGTGTTCGTGCTGTTCGGCGTGATCGCCTTCCGGCTGTGGTACCTGCAGGTGCTGACCGGCACCCAGAACGCGGCGAAGGCGACGGCACTGGTCGTGCGCCCGATCGCGATCGCGGCCCCGCGCGGCAACATCCTCGACAGCCACGGCACCCCGCTCGCCGGCTATCGCGTCGCACCGCAGGTGGCGATCGTCGCCGATGATCTGCCGCCCGCCGGTCCGCAGCGCCAACTTGTCTACCGGCGGCTTGCGCGGGTGCTCGGAATCGGCTGGCAGAACATCCGGACAATCGTCGACAACAGGGCGGTCGCGCCGCCGGGATACGCGCCGACCGACATCATGGACGACGTCAGCAAGCGCGCCTGGGTCTACATCGGCGAGCGCAAGTCGCTGTTCCCAGGAGTCATCGTGCGCCAGGTCTATGTGCGCGACTACCCGGAGGGCGACATTGGCGCCGTCGTGCTCGGCCAGCTCGGACAGGTCAGCACCAAAGAGCTCACGCAGTCGCCGTTCAAGGGCATCGCCGCCGGCACGGTCGTCGGCCAGTCGGGGCTCGAGGCCGAATATCAGAGCTACCTACAGGGCACGCCCGGCGTCGATCATGTCGATGTCGACGCCGCCGGCTATCCGATCGCGGCCAAGTCGAGCAGCAGGCTGCCGGTGCCTGGCGATCAGCTGAGCACCTCGCTTGACCTCGGGCTGGAGAAGGAGGGCTACATCGCCGTTGACGAGGCCGAGAACCGGGCGCGGCTGGGCGGCGACCCGGCGCCCGCCGCGGCCTTCGTCGCGATGGATCCGATGACCGGGCGCGTGCTCGCGCTCGGCTCGGTGCCGAGCTACGACGCGAACGACTTCGCGACAACGCCGAGCACCAAGACCTACACCGCGATCCTCGCGGAGGACCACGCGCTCGTCGACCGCGCGATCGCCGGCCTGTACCCGACCGGGTCGACGTTCAAGCCGATCACGGCACTGGGAGCTTTGAACGCCGGCCTGATCACAGCCCAAACGACACAGGGCACCGGGTCGTGCGTGACGTTCGGCACGACGCAACAGTTCTGCAACTCGGGCGGTTCGAACTACGGCAGCGTCGATCTGGTCAGCGCGCTGACGCAGTCCGTCGACACCTACTTCTACAAGGTCGGCGCGGCCGCCAACGGCGGCTCCGATCCGATCCAGGCCGAGGCGCACGCGCTCGGGCTCGGCAGCTCACCCGGGATCGACCTGCCCGGCGGCGGCGACCCGGGCGTCGTGCCCGACGCGGCCTACGTCAAGGCGCTGAACGCCCAGTACATCGCACAGGTCTGCGCCGGCAGCCACCCGCTGCCCAAGTACGCGAAGTCGCAGCTTGCTGTCACGGCCTGCGCGCAGGGCTACCTGCAGCCCGCGTGGACGATCGGGCAGAACGTCCTGCTCGCGACCGGTCAGGGCTACCTGCTCGCCAGCCCGCTGCAGATGGCGATCGCCTACTCGGCGATCGTCAACGGCGGCAAGGTGTTCTCGCCGAAGATCGGCTGGAAGATCCTCTCGCCCGCCGGCGCGCTGGTGCAGCAGCTGCCGGCGCCGACCTACCGCAGGATCGCCCTGAACCGGGCCTACCGGGCGCTCGTCATGGACGGCCTGCACGGCGCCGCGCAGAGCCCGAGCGGCACCTCCTACCCGACGTTCGGCAGCTTTCCGCGCACCGTCTACGGCAAGACCGGCACTGCGGTTCACGCCGGGCAGAAGGACCAGTCGTGGTATGTCGTCTACGCGCCCGACGCGAAACGCCCGATCGTGATCGCGGTCACCGTCGAGCAGGGAGGCTTCGGCGCCGCCGCCGCAGCACCGGCCGCGCGGCTGATGCTCTCGCAATGGTTCGGCCTGCCGAAGCACTGGGCCGCCGGCGTGAGCCAGGACCTCTGATGTCGACGAACATCATCCACACCCCCCAGCAGGGCCGCGACCCGGCGACGCTCGCTCCACGATCGATCCGCATCGGGCTCGATCCGATCCTGACCGCGGCCGCGATCGGGCTGGGCATCGCGTCGCTCGTCACGCTCGGCGGGATCAGCCACGCGCAGATGGTGCGACAGGGCGGCTATCTGGCGGTGGGACTGCTCGCGATGCTCGTGCTCTCGCGGTTTGACTACTCGCGGCTGCGCGAGCTGAAGTGGGGCCTGTATGTGATCCTGATCGCCGCGATCCTGGTCGTGCTCGCCGTGGGCAAGAGCATCGGCGGGATCTCGACCCGCTCGATCGGCATCTCCGTGTTCTCCTTCCAGGCATCCGAGCTCGGCAAGGTGCTGCTGATCGTCTTCCTCGCGGCGTTCGTCGTCGACAGCTCGCGCAAGACCTCCGGCCGCCAACTCGTGGCCCGCGTGATGCTGCTCGCGCTGGTCCCGACGATGCTCGTGATCGGCGAGCCGGACCTCGGCTCGGGCCTGGTCTACGTCGCCGCTGCCTTCGCTGTGCTCTACATCGCGGGCGTCGAGGCGAAGTACCTGGCAGCGGTCCTCGCGCTCGGGGTCGCGGCGCTGGCGCTCGTGCTCATCGCCGGCCCGCTGATCGGCTTTCACACCTACCAGGCGGAGCGTCTGACCGCTTTCCTTGACCCCGGCGCGGTCCCCGCGAGGGACATCTCGAGCGCGCTCTACCAGCAGCAGAACTCGCTGACCGCGATCGGCGCCGGCCAGAAGTTCGGCCTCGGCTCCGTCGCGACCAGCACGGCGGCCAACTTCGTCCCCCTCAACACCACAGACTTCATCTTCGCGGCGCTGGCGGAGCGTTTCGGCTTCGCCGGCGCCGCGTTCGTTTTATCGCTGTACGCGCTGATCATCTGGCGGACGCTGCGAATCGTCGCGGGCGCCAAGAACCTGTTCGGCGCACTCATCGCCGCCGGAATCGTCGCGATGCTCGCATTCCAGGTGTTCGTCAACGTCGGCGTGGCGGTGGACATCCTCCCCGTCACCGGCGTGACGCTGCCCCTGTTGAGCTACGGCGGCTCCTCGGTGCTAACCACGTTCCTGGCGCTCGGTTTGCTCCAGTCGATCCATGCGCAGGCGCGCATTGCGGCTGGGACGAAGGGCCGAGTGCTCAGCTTCTGACAGAAATGGAAATCACTCGTGAAAAAGCAAGTACTGGTCAGCGTCGATCGCGGCGAGACCCGCGTTGCGCTGCTGGAGGCCTCCGGCACCCCCGGCGCCTCGAAACGACGGGGCGGCGGTGGCGCGGACCCCGGCCGCGGTTACCGCGTAGCGGAGCTCTATCTGGAGCGCCGCGGTGCGCGCTCGATCGTCGGCAACATCTACAAGGGGGTTGTTGACAACGTCCTCGTCGGGCTGGAGGCGGCGTTCGTCGACATCGGCCTGGACAAGAACGGCTTCCTGCACGTCGATGAGATCGTGCTGCCCGGCGT
>PMKB01000276.1 GCA_003157595.1 Solirubrobacterales bacterium | reverse complement strand
AGGTTCAGGACCGTGTCCATCATGCCCGGCATCGACTCGCGCGAGCCGGAGCGGACAGAGAGCAGGAGCGGGTCATTCGCGTCGCCAAATCGCCGGCCGAGCCGAGTCTGTAGGCGCTCGAGGGCCTCGTCGATCTGGGGCGCGAGCTCTGGCGGCTCGGCGCCGGTGGTCATATGGATGACGCATGCCTCGGTGGTGATGACGAATCCGCCAGGAACGAGATCGGCGCCGAGCAGCCGCGTCATCTCGCAGATGTTCGCGCCCTTGCCCCCGAGTAGGTTGCGCATCTCGCGCGAGCCCTCCTCGAAGTCGTAGACGTACTTCTCCGCATATTCGGTGTCGGTCGGGTCCAGCGCTGATGGTGCGAGTGGCGTGGCTATGATTGTTCCGATGTCGTTCACGTAATCAGCGTGGCATCGTCGGTGGCCCCCCGCCATCGGTAGGTTTCCGCAGCGTTGCGGGGCGGAGTACGGGCCGCCATAACGCAGACCTCCACAGTTCCGATGGCGGCTGTTCCAGCAGCACGCGAGCACGGATCAGGAGCAACCGAGCGCGGCTCGCGGGACGGCTCGGGTGGCACGCGAGCACGGCTCGCAGCACGGCTCGATCAGCTGGTCGCTTCCGAGCGGCTGCTGAGTGAGGGCACGTGCCGCCGGATCCAGGGCGTCCCGCGGATCGCTGTTCGCGCGCTGGACGCCGCGAAGCGCCGGCGTCGGTGGGCCAAGACACGCTTGCGACCTCAAGTTCCACACGCAGGACGCCGATGCTCAGGGACTGCAGATCTCCCATCTGCGTGTCGACGTGGACGATAAGCGACCTGATCCGGCTTCGAGTCGGTTCCTGACGAAGGAACTTGAGCAGGCATGCGTGCGAAACCTGCTGGCCAGCCCGGACGAGCGGCTGTGGTTCAAGGATCTCAACAGCCGGTTCCTGCTGGTGAGCGAGGCGTGGCTGGCGGCGGCCGCGCCGGGGCACTCGATCGAGCAGGTGGTCGGCAAGACCGACTTTGACATCTTCAGCCGCCCGCACGCCGCGGCGGCCTTCGCGGACGATCAGAGTGTGATCTTGACCGGTCAGCCGATCGTCGCCAAGGTCGAGCGTGAGACCTTTCACGATCGCCCGGACACCTGGGTGTCCACCACCAAGATGCCGCTGCGCGACGAGCGCGGGGAGATCATCGGTACTTGGGGGATCGCCCGCGACGTGACCGCCCAGATCGCGGCCGAACAGGCGCTCGTTCAGCAGGCGCTGCACGACTCGGTCACGGGTCTTCCGAACCGGGTCGCGTTGATGGACCGTCTGCAGCAGGCCTTGGTCGCGCTCGAGCGGCGCCCCGGACGGGTCGGTCTGATGTTCATCGACGTCGACGACTTCAAGGACGTAAACGATGCGTTTGGACACGATGTGGGTGACCGCGTGCTGGTCGAGGTGGGGCGGCGGCTCGGCGAGGTCGCGCGCCGCGCCGACACCGTGGCTCGCCTCGGCGGCGATGAGTTCGTGCTCCTGCTCTCCTACCTGCACGAGGATGCCGATGTCCGGCTCATCTGCGATCGGGTCGCCAGCGCGATCCGATCGCCCCTGAGCGTGGACGCCCGCCAGCTGCACATCACGGGCAGCGTGGGCGTCGTCGTCACCGACGATCCGCTGATTGATCCCGGCGAACTCGTGCGGCGCGCCGACATCGCGATGTACGGAGCCAAGCGGGCCGGCCGCAACCGCTTCGAGGTCTTCAACGCCGAGACTCACGTCCCAACCGCCTCGCGGTCCGGGCTCGCCGTGGAGTTGGCCGGGGCGATCGAGCGCTCCGAGCTGTTCGTTCTGTACCAGCCGCTGTTTCGCCTCGATGATGGATCACTGAGCGGCGCCGAGGCCCTCGTTCGCTGGCGTAATCGCCAGCGTGGCGTCATCCTGCCGGCGGACTTCATCTCGATCGCCGAGGAGCGGGGACTGATCGGCCAGATCGACTCGTTCGTGCTGAACGAGGCGTGCCGCCAGGTCGCGGCCTGGGAAGCTGACGGCGACCTGTCGGAGGATTTTGTGATCTCGGTCAACGTCTCGGGACGCCAGCTTCGCGATCGCGAACTCGTGGACCGCGTTGCCGCTGCGCTTGAACGCCACGCGATCGCCCCGTCGCGGCTGTGCCTGGAGGTCACCGAGACCGCGCTGATCGGTGAGCTCGGCGACGCCAGCCGCGTTCTCGAGTCGCTCTCGGCCCTCGGCGTCCGTCTCGCGCTCGACGACTTCGGCACCGGCTACTCGACGCTCGTACACCTGCAGCAACTGCGGGCCGACATCCTCAAGATCGACCGCACCTTCATTGCGCGCCTCGGGACGGGATCCCGCGACCGAGACATAATCGCCGCGGTCACGGCGATGGCCCACGCGCTCGGGATGACGGTGGTCGGCGAAGGCATCGAAACCGACAGCCAGCTGGACAGTCTCGTTGCGCTCGACTGCGACGAAGGTCAGGGCTACGTGTTCGCGCCGCCGCTCGGGCCCGCCGAGATCGTGGCTCTTCGGCACTCCGCCGAGGGGCGCGCGACCGCAGCTTCTACGGCGAACCGCAAGCACGCGGACGGGGTCGGGACGCACCAGCACTCAGGCGCCGGCCGGCCGGCCGGCTAGGCCGCGGACGGCTAGGCCGCGGACGGATCGGCCGCCCGGTGCAGTGGACGCGCCGTCCTGTGTAAACGGCTGGGCCGGCCGCCACGAGCCCGCGTGCTGGAGCCGCCGTGGCCCCGGCATCCGCGCGGGGCCCGCGTGTCAGGATCGGCCGTTGTTGATCAGCGCGCGCACACGAGCGGAGAGTTGTTGCGGCGTGAAGGGCTGGGCGAGCAGGTTGACGCTGGCCTCGTCGAGGCCCTGGCTCTTCAGCCGGCTGTCGTTGTAGTCGGAGATGAACAGCACCTCGAGGGCGGGCCGCAGCTCGCGCAGTCGCCGCGCCAGCTCGGCGCCGGAGACGCGCGGCATCACCACGTCGGTGATCAGGAGGTCGATCGGACCGCGATGGCGCTCGGCCAGCTCCAACGCGTCCAGTCCGTTGGCTGCCTCCAGCACGACATAGCCCTGCTCTTCGAGCACCATGCCGACGAGATCTCGCAGCGCGTCCTCGTCTTCGACCAGCAGCAGCGTGGATCCCGCCGGCTCCTGGGCGACCTGTTCGGGCTCGGCTGTGAGTGTCTGCTCGCGGTCGCGCCAGCGGCGTCTGAAGGGCGGTTGCCGATGTTCCAGCTCGATCGTCGTCGCCGCCCAGTCCGCGAAGATCAGGGCGACCTCCTCATCAGACTCGTCGAACTCGCCGGGCTTGTCGGTGAGGTAGAGATTGCCCCGGGCCTGGCCGCGTACGTGGACCGGTACGCCCAGGAAGCTGCGCATCACGGGGTGCCCGGGAGGAAACCCGTAGCTGGCCGCGTCGCCCGCGACGTCGGTGAGCCGAAGCGGTTTGGGGTCGCTGATCAGCAGGCCGAGCACGCCGCGACCGCGCGGCGCGTCGCCGATCGTCTGACGCGTGTGCTCGTCGATGCCCGCCGTGTAGAGGCGCACCAAAGCGTCGCGACGCTCGTTCAGCACGCCGAGCGCAGCGTAGCGTGCGCCGGTGAGATCCCGTGCGCCCTCGAGAATCCGCTCGAAGATCACCTCCGGGTCTCCTTCCACGAACAGACTGCGGGCGACTTCCATTAGGCGCGACGCCCGACGGGCGTCCTTCGCCTGCGCGCGGCGCTCGTTCGCCGGGTCAACCATCACTGGCTCCTGCGACAACCGATGGCGACGCGGGCATCGCGTCAGACATCGGGCTGGTGGCTGCGCGCGCGCCGGGGGGTGCGGCGCACGTAAGCATCGGGACGCGCGTGCGCCGGCGCACGATGCAGCGCGGGCAATGATCGACGGTCAGCCAATTCGCCCGCGGCAGAACCGTCAAACCGCAGGCAGGGCAGTTCAGGTAGAGCATGTCTGCACCCGTCCTGGCTCGTCGCGGGCCGCCCGATTGGCACCGAGCGGAAACTGCAGCACACTGCTCACGACGACCGCCTCCCTTCAACGAGGCGCGGTGTCCCGCACTCTCGCCGACCGCGCCTGCGCTGTCGTTGCCGACCGCCGCCCGCACTTTCGTCTTACCCGTTCGAAGGTTGTGCTGCATGATACTAGCGCCGATCAATGGTGTGATCAAGACCTCAATGGACGGTTCGGCATACCTATCGTACTACCCAAACGGGCAGTTGCCGTCGAGGCGGCGCTCGCGGAACATCGCCGTCAGCGGGATTCCGCTGGCCGAGCTCGAGGCCAGCTACCGCACGCTCACGAAGCCGGGTCCGTCAAGCTCTGGCAAATCGGGATGACCTGCGCCCAGTCGTCGCGGCCATGCGCCCTCGATCTGCGCGCGCGTGCCCCTCGTAACGTGGATTTCGGCAGTCCGCGCCGGAGAGTCCGACTGCGCGTGGGGCCTGAATGCAACAATATTTCTTATTGGCTCAGTCGGTCTTTTCGAGACCGGCGGTCCCCGGGAGTGTCCGGTGGTGGAAGGAATAGGAAACGCAGGTGCGTGCCCCGCGACGTGTGAGCGGTCCTTGCAGGTCTCGATGCGCCACGCTACGCGACGCCCGTCGAGCTTCGCTTCGTTCATGCGACGCACCGACGACGATGGCGCGCGCGCGGGCGCAAGGCCCCGGCGGCTACCGCGGAAAGTCGGCCGAGCATGAGCGCTGACCCGGCCGCCCGCGTCCTCGATGTCGACGACGGTCTCCTCGATCTGCTCCCCGACGCGGTTCTCGGCTGGGACCTCGACCGGCGCATCGTCCACTGGAATCGTGCCGCCGTCGAGCTGTACGGCTTCGGCCGAGCCGACGCGCTCGGACGCCGCCCGGCTGATCTGTTCTCCACGCGGTTTCCGGCCCCGCTGAAGTCGGGCTTCGCCGGCGCGGTCCCCGGTCAGGCGACGCAATTGCAAGCTGGCGATCTGCTCGGGAAGCCGTTCACCGCGCCGGCGCTGCTGGAGCGTGTCGCCGCGCTGGCGCGGGCCCGATAGCGTCCGATGCCGGGGCTTCTGATTGTCGACGACGACGCCGCCCTACGCTCCTGGGCGCGACGCGTCCTGAACGCGCAGGGATATGAGTGCACCGTCGCATCAGACGCCGACGGCGCGCGCGAAGCGCTGGCCCGTCAGGACTTCTCCGTAGTACTGCTCGACGTCAACATGCCGGGCGAGTCAGGGATCAAGCTGCTGGCGTACCTGCGCGTCGAGTATCCGACGACGGCGGTCCTGATGGTGACCGGTGAGGATGACCTGGGTTTGGCGACCGCGTCGATCGAGCTCGGCGCGTATGGCTATATGGTGAAGCCGGTCCGGGCCGGGGAGCTGCTGATCAACGTCGCCATTGCGCTCTATCGCCGCCGGCGCGAGGCCGAGATGCGCAGACACTTCGAACGGCTGGAGGGCAGTCGTGAGGACACCACCGGTGCTCTGCGCCGCGCGCTCGAGGCGAGCGAGCTCTCGCCCGATGGCGCCGCGGCCATCCAGAGCGAAGCGATGCGCCGGCTCGTGCGGCTCGCCGAGTTCCGCGACGCCGAGACCGGCCAGCACATGGTTCGCATGGGACGCTACTGCGAGCTGCTCGCGCTCCAGCGCGGCTTGCCCGAGGAGTACTGCGAGCACCTGCGCATGGCGAGCGAGCTTCATGACATCGGCAAGGTCGCGATCGGCGACCGCATCCTGCAGAAGCCCGGCAAGCTGACGGTGGCCGAGTTCGAGGTCTTGAAGACCCACGCCGAGGTCGGGCACCAGTTGTTGGCGGACTCGGACACCGAGCTGATGCGCATGGCCGCCACGATCGCGCTGACGCACCACGAACGTTGGGATGGCGGAGGTTATCCGCATGGCCTCGCGGGCGAGGAGATCCCGCTCGTGGGGCGCATCGCAGCGGTCGCCGACGTCTTCGACGCGCTCACCAACGACCGCGTGTACCGCCCGGCCTTTCCCGTCGGGCTGGCCGTGAACATGATGGAGGCCGAGCGCGGGCGACACTTCGATCCGGCCTTGCTCGACGCGATGCACGCAACCTTCGATCACATCGACCAGGTTCGCCGCCAGCACGCCGACTGACGCCCGGTCCGCCTCCGAGCGGCGTGATCGATGCGCCGAGCAACGCCGCCCGTCCCCAGGCCGCGCTCGTCGGCAGCCGCTTGCCCGGGCCGTGGCGGATCACGCCTCGCGCCGCGCTGCCCGCAGCAGCCGCTCCGCCTCAGGCTCGCAGGAGGCGCCGCCGCAGCGCGTAGCTCACCAGTTCGGCGCGGGTTGCCAGCCCGAGCTTCTTGTGGATGCGTGCGCGATGGGTCTCCACGGTGCGCGGCGAGAGTGCGAGCGCGCGTGCGACCTCGGCGCTGGTGTGGCCGAGCGCGATCAGCCGCAACACCTCGATCTCGCGCGCCGTCAGGCGATCCTCGGCGAACGAGCGCCGCGTCGCCTCCAGGCCGGCCGCCACGCTCGCGCTGACGAAGCGCGAGCCCCGCGCCGAAGCACGGATCGCCGCGGGCAGGTCGTCATCGGCGGACTCCTTCGCGACGAAACCGAGTGCGCCGGCGGCCAGGGCGCGGCGTGCGAACATCGGCTCGCGTTCGCCGGTCAGCACCACGATCTGCGTGTGTGGTGCCCGCTCGCGCAGGCCGCTGATCGCCGCGATGGCGGAGCGGCTCGGCAGGCCGAGGTCCAGTACGAGCACGTCCGGGTGGTGGGCGGCCACCTGCCCGCCGAGCGACGCCACATCGGCCGTCCCGGCCAGCACCTCGATGTCCTCCTGGTTGCCGAGCAGCAGCCGCAGGCCATGGCGCACGAGGGCGCGATCGTCGGCGAGCGCCACGCGAATAGGCGACGCATGGGCGGCGAGCGCTCCGTTGGTTGGCGTGCGTGCCGGCCGTGGCAGGCGCGCTGCCGGGGCTCCCAACTCGCTCGTGGGCGGCGGTCTCATCGGCCTGGTGACCAGTGCAGCTGACCGCAGCGATCGGACATATATCAACGATAGGCGTGGAAAGCGCTTGCGCATCGGGAGGTGACCGCCCCTGCGGTGCGGAGGACTACGGATGCCGGCGCACGTGCGTGCCGTACCCTCCGCCGAGATGCCCAGCGCACCAGGCGAGGAGCGCTCATGGCGGCCGTGATCGCAACCACGGGCCTGACCAAGCGCTAAGCACGACGATCGCGCTCGGCGCGCTCGCGGCCTTCTGTGGGCGTTCCGGCGCCGCGATCTGATGGGGATCTGATGCGCCGGCTCGGCGGCAATCCGCGGATGGCAAAGCGTCGCGGCGCGTGTAGTGTGCCGGCATGGCCGAGGTCCTCTCCGTCCCGCTGTTCGCAAACATCCTCTGCGCCGTCGATGGGACCCGTGCGAGCACGGCGGCGGTGCGGATGGCGGCGTGCCTGGCTGGCCCCCACGGCTCGCTGACCCTGCTCGCCGTGACGGCCGCGTCGGGATCCGGGGTACAGGCGACGGCTGCGATCGGTCCCGCGCGCGTCGCCCACGTGCTCGACCGCGCCAAGCGCATCGCCGACGCGGTGGGCGTCCCGGCGACCACGGCGGTGGACCCGGGTCACCCGCCGGTCAGGGTGATCCTGGAGCGCGCCGCCGATCACGACCTCTTGGCGCTCGGCGGGCCGGCCACCTCGTGGCTGGGCGGGATGCTGATTGGCGGGGTCGCGTCAGCGGCGCTGAGCCGCTTCACGACCCCGACCCTGTTCGTGCGCGCGTCGTTCAGAGCACCCCTGCAGGGCCGCCGGATACTGGTCGCCAGCGACGGACTGGACGGCTCGGATGAGATCGTCGATCTGGCCGCCAGGCTGGCGTCCGACCAGCACGCGACGGTCACGCTGGTGCATGCCCTCGGCCGCGAGTCGCGGATGCACCCCCATCGCATACAGGCGCAGGTGGATTTGCTGTCGAAAGCCGCCGGCGGCGAGCCGCTGATCGTGCCGGGCCGCGCCGCGCCGGTGATCCTGGCCGCCGTCAAGAGCACCGCCGCCGCGATCATCGTGATCGGCAGCCGCCGGCTCGGCGGGTTGCAGGCCTTCAACAGCGTCAGCCGGCGCATCGTGCACGACTCCTGCTCGGTGCTGGTCCTGCCGCCCGCGTAGGCTCGCGCCGTCAACAGTGATCTTGTCAGGTGGGTGCATGCACCCACCTGTGGGACGGCGCATGCGCCGTCCCACGGATCGGTGCATGCACCGATCCGGCCCAGCAGGGGCGATCAGCCCGCCTCGGGGACCATCTCGATCGCCCCGCACGGGCACTCGGCCACGCAGATTCCGCAGCCCTTGCAGTAGTCGAGGTCGAAGGCGTAGCCGTCCGCCTCGGCGACCTTGAGCACCGCGTTGTCGGGGCAGACGCCGTAGCAGTTGTCGCAGCCGAAACAGTTGCCGCAGCTCAGGCAGCGGCGCGCCTCGAACAGCGCGTTGGTCTCGTCGAGCCCGAGTGTCACCTCGTCGAAGCTGCCCTGGCGGCGGATCTGGTCGAGCTGCGGCGCCACGGTCTTCGGCGCGTCGGAGTAGTACCAGGTGTTCAGCTTGTCGAAGTCCGCCAGTTCCGGCACCGCCGCGTGCGTGAACTGCGCGCCCTGCAGCCAGGCGTCGATGTTGCGCGCGGCCTGTTTGCCGTGGCCGACACCGACCGTCACCGTACGCTCGGCCGGCACCATGTCGCCGCCGGCGAAGATGCCCTCGTGGCCGGTCATCATGCGCTCATCCACGACCACGACGCCGTCCTCGATCTCGAGCCCCGGCACGCCGTCGAGCAGCGAGAGGTCGGAGTCCTGTCCCAACGCGAGCACGAGCGAGTCGGCCTCGAGCTCCTCGGTCTCACCGGTCGGCTGGGGGAAGCCGCTTTCGTCGAGCGCCATCTTCTCGAGCAGCATCTTGCCGCCCTCGACGTGCTTGATCGTCGAGAGCCACTTCATCATCACGCCCTCCTCGATCGCCTCCTCCACCTCGAAGTCGTGCGCCGGCATGCGGTCGCGGTTGCGCCGGTAAACGACGATCGCCTCGCTCGCGCCCAGCCGCTTGGCGGTGCGGGCCGCGTCCATCGCCGTGTTGCCGCCGCCGTAGACGACGACGCGGCGGCCGAGCAGCGGCGGCTCCTCACCCTCCATGTCGCGCAGCAGCGAGACCGCGTCGAGGATGTGCGCCGCCTCACCGGCGGGAATGTAGGCGCGCTTGCCGATGTGGGCGCCGACGGCGAGGAATGCGGCGTCGAAGCCGCCGTCGCGCATCTCATCGAGGATGTTCGCCACCTTGGCGTCGCAAACGAGCGTGACCCCGAGGTCCAGGATGCGCTGGATCTCGGCGTCCAGGATGTCGCGAGGGAGGCGGTAGCGGGGGATGCCGAAGCGCATCATGCCGCCCGCCATTGGGCCTGCTTCGCGGATCGTCACCGTGTGCCCGCGCCGCGCGAGCTGGTAGGCCGCCGAGAGGCCGGAGGGGCCGGCGCCGACGACGAGGATGCGCTTGCCGGTCGGCTCGTGCTCGGTCTGCAGGCTCCAGCCCTGGCGGATCGCCTCGTCGCCGAGGAAGCGCTCGACGCCGTGGATGCCGACGGTCTCGTCGATCTGGCCGCGATTGCAGGAGGTCTCACAGGGGTGGTAGCAGACGCGCCCCATCGTGGCCGGCAACGGGTTGTCCTTGACCAGCTCGCGCCAGGCGGCCTCGTAGTCGCCGGACTCGGCGTGGTAGAGCCACTGCTGGATGTTCTCGCCGGCGGGGCAGGCGTGGTTGCACGGCGGCAGGCGGTGCACGTACACAGGGCGCCGGTCGCGCCAGGAGCCGGTCTTGTTGGCGAGGCTCGAGCCGGGTTCGAGCGTTATGGCGAAGGGCTTGGAGTCGATTTGGATCAGCGCGGTGTCGGTCTGGGTCATGCCGGGACTCCGTCGATCGAGTGCTCGTCGAGCAGGCCGAAGCGCGCGATGTTGCGATCCGCACCCGCCTGGATGCGCGCGATGACCTCTGGTCGCGGCTGCGGCTTGAACAGGTGGGCGAAACGCTTCTGCGGCCGCAGGTACTCCTCGACCGGCAGCTGATGGCGGATCTTCGACACGCCGGTCACCTCGCCGTCGCGGGCTTCGAAGACGGGGAAGATCCCGGTCTCCTTTGCCAGGCGGGCGATCTTGATCGTGTCGCCGGAGTCGGTTCCCCAGCCCAGCGGGCAGGGGACGAAGATGTGCAGGTAGCGCGCGCCGCGGATCTCCATCGCGGTCTGGACCTTGGCCTCGAGGTCGCGCAGCTCGGAGACGGTGGCGGTCGCGACGTAGGGAATCTCGTGCGCCATCGCGATCAGCGGCACGCTCTTGCCCTGACCGAACGCGTTGCCCGGCTCGGGGCCGACGGCCTGCGTGGTCGCGGTCCGCGCGGCCGGCGGCGTCGCGCCCGAGCGCTGCACACCGGTGTTCATGTAGGCCTCGTTGT
>PMKB01000043.1 GCA_003157595.1 Solirubrobacterales bacterium | reverse complement strand
GGCTCGCCGCTGGGGTAGGGCAGCATCTCCAGCACGTAGGTGGTGGGGGCGCCGCCGCTGTTGGGCACCTCCCAGGTCTTTTCGGATTCCCAGACGGCCTGCCAGCGGGGCTCGATCTCGGCGTGGTCGTAGACGTGCTCACTCATCTGCGGCCCAGAGTATTTCCTCTCGCAGTCGCGACGTGCCCCGGTCGGTTTCGGGGATCGTCGCGGCGCTCAGCCAGGCTCGCCTTGCGTATCCTCCGCGCCGCATGAGTCGCATCTTCGAGCTCGCGACCCGCCGCCGCGCAAAGTGGGCGATCGCCGCGATCTGGCTGATCGTGGCGGTGGCGGCCGGCTCGGTCGCGGGCCGCTTCCAGAGCGCCCAGAAGAACGACACGACCTCATATCTTCCGGGCGACGCGGAGTCGGTGCGCGCCCTGGATGCGATCAAACGCGCGAGCGGGGGTGCGGAGATCACGGGCACTGTGGTTGTGTTCGCCCGCGCCGGGCAGCTGACAGGTGCCGACCTGGCGGCGATCGTCGCCGACAAGCGGACACTTGACGCCCGCCTGCCGTCAGACACGCTCCCCGCCGTCGGACCGGTTCGCTCGCGTGACGGCGAGGCTGCGCTGCTCGATCTGTATCTGCGCCTGCACGGCTCGACCAAGCTGCTGGACAGCGACGTGACGGTGATCAAGCGGGCCGCGCACCACGGGGCGCCGCCTGGCCTGCAGACCAAGGTCACAGGCCCGGGCGGGGTTTCCTTCGACGCGAGCCAGGTCTTCAAATCGATCAACGGAAAGCTGCTGCTCGTGACCGTGCTGCTGGTCTTCGTGCTGCTGATCCTGATCTACCGCAGCCCGATCTTCTGGGCGATCCCCCTGCTCTCGGTCGGCCTCGCCGAGGCGATCGCCGAAGGTGTCGGCTACCTGCTGACGCAGTTCGGCGTGACGATCAACTCGCAGTCGGCGGGAATCCTCACCGTGCTCGTGTTCGGCACCGGCACCGACTACGCGCTGCTCCTGGTCGCGCGCTACCGCGAGGAGCTGCGCCACCACGCGAACCCGCGCGACGCAATGCGCGTGGCGCTGCGACGCGCCGGCCCGGTGATCTTCGCCAGCGCGATGACAGTCATCCTGGCGCTGCTGTGCGTGCTGGCCGCCGAGGTCAACAGCACGCGCGGCCTGGGGCCGATCTCGGCGATCGGCGTCGCGCTTGCAATGCTCTCCACGCTCACCCTGCTGCCCTCGTTGCTGCTGATCTTCGGCCGCCGGGTCTTCTGGCCGTTCGTCCCCCGCCAGGGCTCAAGCGGCGCCGACGCGACGCACGGTCCGTGGCGGCGCGTCGCGAATGTCGTGGGCCGCCGCCACCGCCTGATCGGTGCGGCGACGATCGCCGTCCTTGCGGTGCTGTGCATCGGTCTGACGAGCCTCGACACCAATCTCAGCGGCAATGACGCCTTCACCGGGGTCGTCGAGTCCGAGCAGGGACAGACCCTGCTCGACCAGCACTTCCCCGCCGGCGCCAGCTCGCCGCTCCAGATAGTCGTGCCGTAGGCCTCGCGCGTCGCCGCAGTCCGAACGGCACTCGCTGGCGCTCCGGGCATCAGCCGAGCACCGGGGGCGCTGAGCACAACGCTCGTCAGCCCGGTCACCGGCGTCGCCGTGTTCACCGCGGCGCTCAGCGTGGACCCGACCAGCCAGCGGGCGATGGCGCTGATCGCGCCGATCCGCACGCTGGCCAAGGCGGCCGGAGGCCCGGACACGCTGATCGGCGGCGCAACCGCCCAGCAGCGCGACCTGCACGTCGCAGCGGCCCGCGACGACCGCGTGATCGTGCCGCTGATCCTGATCGTCGTGATGCTCGTCCTCGGGCTGCTGCTGCGCTCGCTCGTCGCACCGGTCCTGCTAGTCGCGACCGTGATCTTCTCCTACGCGGCCGCGCTCGGTGCCGGCGCGTTCGCCTTCAGCCACATCCTCGGCTATGCCGGCGAGGACCCGTCGCTGATCCTGTTCAGCTTCCTGTTCCTCGTCGCCCTCGGCTGCGACTACAACATCTTCCTGATGGCGCGCGCTCGAGAGGAGTCGGCCTCCGGCGACACACGCGGCGGCATGCTCCGTGCGCTCTCGGTGACCGGCGCGGTGATCACCTCGGCGGGCATCGTGCTGGCCGGTACCTTCTCGGCGCTTGCCTCGCTCCCCCTCGTCGCCTTTGCGGAGGTCGGGCTGGTGATCGCCTTCGGCGTGCTGCTCGACACCTTCCTCGTCCGCACCGTGCTCGTGCCCGCCCTGGTCATGGACCTCGACAAACGCGTGTGGTGGCCGTCGGCGCTGTCGGGCAGGCGCGAGGGCTGAGCTCCAGGCAGCGCGGGACCGGGCTTTGCGGACGGTTCCTCGCACGCCTGCACCGGCAGGCGTACAGGCAGCGCGAGGTTCGCATAACCCTGGACCTGACAGTTAGGACTCGGGCAAGAGCGCCTGCGCTGCCGGGACCGCCGGCCTCCCGAACCCGGCGATGAAGGCGCCGGAGCGCCGGACCAGCGCATCCGTCGCGGCACCTACGCGCGGAGGTCAAAGCCGCCCGACAGGGGCCCTGAGACGCGTGGCGCCGCGCGAGCACCGCCCCATGCCACAGGCTCCCTCGCCGCTAAGATGCATGTCACATCGCGCGGGGCTATAGCTCAGCTGGGAGAGCGCTTGCATGGCATGCAAGAGGTCGTCGGTTCGAGCCCGACTAGCTCCACTGGAAATGACCTGCAATTGGGCAGGTTTGGGCACGGAGCCGCGCGACCGTGGAAGCGCTCGGCCGTCTTTATGGAAGCACTGGCGGCCGAGCGAGGCGCGTTTCAGGCCTCCCCTACGCACCGAATTCAGTCGGACTGCCCGATCTCTCTCCTGCCGCGCCGCGGGTCTAAATTCGGACTTGGGGCCACGAATATCGAGCGGACTCCAGGCCTACGGTCGAGTCGTGCAATGCTCCGCTTTGGGCGGTAGCGCGAGCGGACGTCGCCGACGACCCGGCGGCGGGTGCGCTACTGCTTT
>PMKB01000001.1 GCA_003157595.1 Solirubrobacterales bacterium | reverse complement strand
GTTCCTCGAACAAACCGGCGAGACGTACAAGGTGCCGATGCTCTATCGCGGCGGCCTCAGCATCACGCAGGGGAAGGCGTTTGCGCCCGACGAGGACGCTGACGACGAGGAATAGGCGCCGGGTGCTGGAGCCCGGCGCGTTGTGCGCTGGGACCGCGGCGCACCGGACGGCGGCTGCTCCGTTCACGCTAGACCGCTGAAAAAGTCTGCGCGGAGCGAAATCAGGGGGGCAGAAACCTCTCGGGCGGCGGCTAGAAAGCCTGAGAACGGCGCACAACGCGTCGCCGTCTCGCGGAACCGCGCGCCTACCGACTTTTTCAGTGGTCTCACGCGAAGGCAGCACGCTGCACTTACTTCTTGCCAGTGCACCGCGGCTAGCTGGCAGCCCTCGACGGTAGAGTGCGCGTCGGCAAGGCTAGCCGCTCCCGGGAGCGCGCGCTGGTCTGCTCATTCCGGGGGAGTCCAGGACTCCAGGTCGAACGTCGTTAGCAACTCGCCGCTCAACAGGTCGCTCACCATGAGCTCTAGGCCCGCCGTACGCCCGTTTACCTCGTTGAACGTCGGTCGAGGATGGTGGCCGTGCGTGAGCCTGCTCCGCAGGTCGTAACAGTCGGTGAAGAACTTCGCGGCCGGCTCCTTGATCGGATCGCCATAGGTGCGTTCACCCAACCGCTCCCGTACCAACCGCCGGCCCGCTGCGCCGATCGAGTCGTCCCGCAGGTATTTCAGGGAGCTGCCGAGTGAAGCGATCTCCGGCGAGCTCAGCCCGGAAGCTCGCGTCGCCTCGATCATTCGGTCGACATGAGCGACGGCTGCCTCCGAACGTGGCTCCTGGTCGATGAGCGTTTCCATCGCCATCATCAGCATCAGGAAGCGCGCGTCCGCCACGAGGGGTGCCACTAACATCGACTTGCTGTAGAGCTCGAACGCCGTCTTCTCGCGGTCCGAGATCTCGATCCCGATCTCCTCAGCCATCTCGATTGCCTTGACAAGACGCGGCCCGGGTCGCCCCCCGCTGCCTTCAAGGCTGCTCAGCACGAACTTCGGCCACGGCTCCTCCGCAAAGACCATTAAGCCGTGTACGTCTTGAAGCACCCGCTCGACCCCCCACGTCTTGGCAAGCTGCGCTAGGCCAAACTCTGTCCAGCCAGTTCCCGGCGCCCGGTCACCAAAGTCGGCACCGAGGTTGNNGTGGTGTAGCCCCTGCCGATCAGGACCAGTTGCTTGGCGTCTTCGAGAGCCTGGTCAGGCTGGTGCGCCCTGAGCTTCACGTCCTCGCCGGAGAGCGTCGCTACACGCATCTCCGCCTCCGGCGCGAGGCTCAGGCCTGCGAACGTGCTAAGCACGAAGCGGATGCGAAACGCGTAGCTCATGGGAAGCGAACATCATCATCGATCTGCCGACGAACGGCGCGGCGTCGGGTTAGCCGACCACGATGGACCGAGCCCCCCAGCGAGATCAGCGGGCACCTTGAGCGTCCAGTCGCGCCGCGCTGTCGCTCCGCAACTCGAGGAGCAGCACGCTGGCGCGGTCGGATCCACGCGGAAGCCCGGCTCGACGCGGGTAGCAAGCAGGGGGCTTGGGCGCTACGCGCCGTGGCCCTTGTCTGCTAGCCTTTCCGATACTTCACAGAATTGGTGAACATAACGTAGGTTATCGAGCATTGTTCGCGAGGCAGTGGCCTGGCCTCAGCTCGGCCTTTGTGTTGATCGCCACCTCCCCCGTTCCTTCGGCCGGTCGGTCTACTGGCTGCGCGTCGTGACCGACCAGCCGAGCCGATCGGTGCGCGACGTCGACAGCTTTAGGCCGGCGCTGGCCAACCATCTCGGCCGGAATCGACTAGTAAGGTGCCGCAAAACCGTCGAGGCGTTCTTCCAGTGTGTCCGCTGGCGGCGCGAGATCATGCTCGCCAACCCGAACGCCTGCGACCTCCCGGTGAGCCGAGCAGACGATCAGCGATGCGCGGCGCGCACTTGAACCGCAAGCCGAGCCACCCACTTGAGCACCGACCAGACGATCGACAAGACGACGAGCACGAGGCAAGCCAAGGCGCCGAGGATCATCATGCAGACCTCGAAGATGGTCGGGGCGTGCTGATGGCTAGTGCCGGGAGCGGCGGGGATGCTCATGCGACGATCGTCCGCCAGCGCCGCGCGCCGTGTCAAGCGAAGTGGCCGGATGTACGGTGGGCGTCCGTTGCGGCGTAAAGCTCGGCTTTGCAGGGAAGTCGTCATAACCATCATTATCAGGCATTAAAACAGGACCCAGAGCGGCGTTTGGTCCATCGGATTGGGCAAGAGTGCGAGTTCAACTCTGGCGCTCTCGGTCGTTGTCGACCTGGGAGTACGCGTCGTTGCGCGCGGACGCGTGGCTCGCGCCGTCGAGATTGAACGCGGCCAGCATCAACGCGCGATGATGTGGTGGCCATGTGTCGTCCGCGCGATCAGCAACGATGGGCTTGGATGCCGCCGCAGGAGTCGGCTGGCGCCCACGATGCGCCGAGTCTCAAGCGCCCAGTTCTGTCCAGGGGATTCGCGATAATACGAACATATGTTCGCTAGCTCGTCACTGATCGCAGCTCGCGAGCGGGCAGCCGTGCTCGCCCTTATGACGCGACGAGACGTGCCGTGGAACCGTCTGGCTGGGGCGATTGAAGAGGAGGGAAGCGCGCTACGTCTGCTCAGTTCCTCGGAGACGCAGACGCCGAGCACGCTGTTCCCGGTCGACAGCGGCCAGGTCACGATCGACCAGATGGAGGGCTATGTTCACGCGCTCGAGGACGAGGGCATCACCGTCACGACCGTGCTCGACGACCTTTACCCACCGAACCTTCGCATGGTGCACGACCGGCCGGCGGCCCTGTTCATCCGCGGCGAGCTCGTGGAGCGTGACGAGCGCTCCGTTGCGGTCGTCGGAACCCGTCGCGCGAGCACCCCAGGCGTCGCCGCCGCGAAGTCCGTGGTGGCAGATCTTGTCGCCGCTGACTACGTTGTCGTCAGCGGCCTGGCAGCCGGTATCGACGCCACCGCCCATCAAGCGGCGCTCGACGCAGGCGGGCGCACCGTTGCGGTGATCGGCACAGGGCTGCGCCACTCGTTTCCGAAGGCCAACGCGGCGCTGCAAGCGCGTATCGCCGCGGAGTCCGCTGTCGTCTCACAGTTCTGGCCGTCGCAGGAGCCGCGGCGCTGGACGTTTCCGCAGCGCAACGCGGTCATGTCAGGCTTTGCGCGAGCGACCGTCGTGATCGAGGCCGGCGACACGAGTGGCGCGCGCATGCAGGCGCGACTGGCTAGCGAGCACGGCCGGCCGGTGTTTCTGCACCGCCTGGTGATGGCACACGACTGGGCGAAGGCGGCCGCCGAGCGACCTGCCACCTTCGTCGTCGAAGACGGCAGCGAGGTGGTCGAGCACCTAGTCCGTCTGTACGAGTCTCCCCTCGCCCTCGCCTAGACGCGACATACACTCGCCTCGTGCCCCTCACCGTCGAGGAAGCGAGCGAGACGTATGTCAGCGAGATGCGCAACCTCCTCCCCGCCGGGAGCGGAATCTGCTTGACCTGTAAGACGTTCATCGACGCTGCGCTGTACTCCACGTGCTACGCGTGCAGCGGGCAGCCGAGCCTGCTCGACGCCGTCGTGCCGATCACCTACAGCGCGCATCTCGGTCAGATCCACACCGTGCTGCGCGCGTACAAGGACGCCGCCTCGGAGGACGCGCGACGGTTCGCGAGCATCCGCTTGACGGCCATCCTCTGGCGCTTTCTCGAGGCGCACGAAGCCTGCATCGCGGCCGCAGCGGATACCTCGCGCTTCGGCCTGGTGACCACAGTGCCTTCCAGCTCGATCGCTCGGGACGAGCGCGGGAGCCTGCGGCAGATCGTCGAGTGGTGCGGGCCGATAAAGGATCGCTTCCAACGCGTTCTGGCGCCAGCCGAGGAGGTCAGCGCCGGCAGGGGCTACGACGAGCATCGATACACGGCGACCCGCGACCTCGCTGGCGAGACGGTGCTCCTGGTTGACGACACGTGGACCAGCGGCGGCCACGCGCAGTCCGCCGCGCACGCCCTCCGCGAAGCCGGGGCAGTAACCGTCGCGCTCGTCGCCATCGGCCGTCACGTTCGCCCCGAATGGCAGGTCGGCAGCACGTCGTGCGAGCAACTGCTCACAGCGCTGCCGAAGCGCTTCAACTGGGACACCTGCGCAGTACACGCTCGCTAGCCCCACCACGTGGGCTTCCACGATCGGCCATCGGTGAAGAGTCCCGAGAGTGCCGTCACACGGAAGCGAACGCGTGGTCGGGTCCGCGTTGCGCGCCTCCTTTCGCCGGCGAAAGCGAGCGTTTCGATCGGCCCCTGCCGGAATGCTGCGTCGTCCAACGGGAGCGTCGGAGTGTCCGGGAGCGGACGCCTCCTTCTGAGGACGCAAGCAGGCGCGTCGTCTAGCGGTGGCCGTCGAAGCCAGCCTGGCTTATCGCGTGGGCTGACCGGGACGAGTCAGCAGAAGTCTTCAGCGGCGATGACGGCGTTGCCGACCCCAGTGGGGGTGATGAGGTAGCGGTTGATCCCGCCAGACGTGCCTGCGAAGACGTCCTCATTCTTATTCGGGTTGGCCACCGCCACTACGCAGCCCGGGTCGAAGCTGCCCGTGGCGATGACGGCGTTGCCGACCCC
>PMKB01000015.1 GCA_003157595.1 Solirubrobacterales bacterium | reverse complement strand
AGAGGTCTGACCTTGGGTAGCTGTTTAGAATTTAAGGGTTCGGTCATTGGAATTTGTTTGGAATTTGGTGCTTGCCTTCATTTCGCATTCGCCATTCCGCATTCCGAATTTGGTTACATGATCATCCCGCCGTCGCAGTGGAACAACTGGCCGGTGATGAAGGAGCTCTCATCGCTCGCGAGGAAGACCACGACGTTCGCGATCTCCTCAGGTGTCGCGTGGCGGGCGAGCGGGATCATCTGCTCGAAGACCGCCGCAGACTCCTGCGGTGACGCCCCGACCGCTTCGACCTCGATCGCACTCTGGAAGGCGTTGTCGGTGGGCCCCGGGTGGATCGTGTTGACGCGGACCCCGGCGGGCGCCATCTCCTTGGCGGCGGTGCGCATCAGACCGACCAGTGCGTGCTTGGACGTCGCGTAGGCGCCGATCCGTGCGTCCGATGTGAGGCCGACGACGCTCGAGTTGATGATCAGGCTGCCGCCGGATCCCATCACGCGCAGGGCGTGCTTGGCGACGAGGAAGGAGCCCAGCACGTTGACCCGTAATACCTGCTCGAACACGGCCGCCGGGTACTCCGTCAGCGGCGCGATCGTCCCGAAGATGCCGGCGTTCGCGAACGCGACGTCCAGCGAACCGAATCGATCCACCGTCGCGGCGACAGCCGCGGCGACGGCGTCACTGTCGGTTGTGTCGGCGACGGCATAGCCGGCGCGCTCGCTGCCGAGTTCATCGACAGCCCGCGCGAGCACGGCGCCGTCGAGGTCGACGAGGAAGACGCAGGCACCCTCGTCGACGAACGCTCGTGCGGTCGCCAGGCCGATGCTCCCGCCGCCGCCGGTGATCAGCGCGCTCTTGCCAGCCAGCCGGTTCACGCTGACACCGCCACCTCGAGCAGCAGTGGGGTATCGCGCGCGGCGAGGGTGGGGACGAGTTCGTCGAGGGCCGCCAACAGCTCGTCGTGGGCGCTGATACGTTGCGATGGGCACCCGAGCGCGGCGGCTATCGCGGCGATCTGCACGTTGTCAAACGCCGGCCAGGGGCCCTTTCCTCCTTCGTCGCGTGCGAGCGCATCCATCACGGCGTAGCTCCCGTTCGCCATCACGATCACGAGCAGGCCGACACCGTAACGCGCCGCGCTCCAGAGCGCGTGGATCGCGTACAGCGCCGAGCCGTCGCCGAGCACAGCGACGACCGGTCGTTGGGGCATCCCCATGCGCAGCCCGATCGCGCCCGAGAGACCGAAACCGAGGCCGCCGTTGGCATTGCTCACGAAACCCATCGGGGTGCGGACACGGATCCGTTCGAGCAGCTCCGGCCGGCTCGATGGGCTCTCCTCGACGATCACTGCTTCGGGCGGGAGGCGCTCGGCCAGCGCCGCGAAGACATGACCCGGCGCAAGCGGCTCGCCAGGGGCCGGCGGGGGAGGCGGTGGCGGCGGTGCGTGCAGAGCCGCGGCGGCCGGGTCGAAGGGACGGGCGCCGACCAGCTCGGCGGCGGCGGCGGCGAGCGGACCGGGAGAGGCCAGGAACGCGAGCGTGGCGGTACTGCGATGGAGCTGTTCGGGATCCGCGCTGACGACGACGATGCGCGTGTGCGGTTCGAGAAACGGACCCGGCTCGTACATGTACAGGCGCATGGCGCCGGCGCCGAGGACGATCAGGAGATCGTGCGGCGCGAGCGCCGCACGCATCAACGTCCGGCGCCAGTGCAGATGACCCGCCCACAGCGGGTGATCCTGGGGAAACCCGGCTCGATCGCCGAACGCCTCCTGCCAGACGGGGCAGCCGAGTCGCTCGGCGAGGGCGACCGTGCCGGCCCACCCCTCGTCGCTGTCGGTACCGGCACCGACGACGATCGCCGGTGAGCGGGCATCTTCGATTGCCGCCGCAAGCTCCGACGCGCCAGCCGGGTCCGCGCTCGAGGACAGGACGAGTCGCTCCGGCGCGCCGACTGCGTCGGGGTCGGCGGGAGCCGCCCAGTCCCCCATGGGTGCGATCACCAGCGCGGGGCCACGCGCTGTCCGGGCCTCGTGCCAGGCGCGGGCGATCGCGCCGGGGAGATCCTGCGGGCGAGTCGGTGTGCAGGTCCACACCGGATAGTTGCCGGCGAGGCGTTCGAGGTCGCGCCCGGTCAAGAACGGAGCCATCGCCGAGTGGGCGCGATCCTGCTGCCCGACGACGATCACCAGCGGTGCGCGCGAGTCGCGGGCACCAGCGATCGCGTTGCCGGCATGGCCGAGGCCGGGCGCCGTGTGCAGGTTGACGAACGCAGGCGTGTCGGTCGCGAGCGCGTAACCGCTGGCGATTCCCACGACGGACCCCTCGTGGAGCGCGAGTACGAATTCGAACTCCGGCGGGAGGTCGGTGAGGAAGGGGATCTCGGTAGATCCCGGGTTGCCGAAGATCCGCGTCATGCGGTGGTGGCGCATGACCTTGAAGGTGCGTTCGCGGACCGTGGTCAGGTCAGAGATCATAGGTCCTCGCCAGGTTCCGATCGCGATCGGCGAGGACTCCGATCACGCCGTGCCGGGCGGGTGCGCCGCACACGGTAGATCGATCCCGCAGCGAGATCGGTGATGTGACGGCCCAAGGCGCCGATGTCGACGAGCGCCTCGTGCGCCCGCACCCAGGTGATACGGAGGTCGGCGAGCCGCAACGGCCGGTAGCGGCTGCTCGAACGTCGCGGCGCGCGTCGCAGACACTACTATCGAGCGGGTGACCGCTGCTCCGGTGACCGGGACTCGTGTCGCGCTGCTGGGCCTCGGCGAGGCGGGGGNNGCCGGCCGCCGACCTCGCCGCCGCCGGGATGGCGGTGCGCGCGTGGGATCCGCTGGTTGGGGATGCGCCCGACGGAGTCCGCATCGCCACGAGCGCGAGCGATGCGGTGCGCGGTGCCGAGCTTGTGCTCAGCCTCAACGCCGCGGCGGTCGCACTCGCAGCCGCGCAGGAGGTGGCTTCGGCGCTGCACGCGGGTGTGATCTACGCTGATCTGAACGCGGCAGCGCCGTCGCTGAAGGTGGCAGTGGCGGCGGTCGTCGAAGCGTCAGGGGCCCAGTTTGCCGACGTCGCGCTGATGGGCCAGGTGCCCGGCAGCGGCGCGCGCACGCCGAGCCTGGTCTCCGGGTCCGGTGCGGCGGGCTACGCGCAGGCGATCGCCGCCGCGGTGGCGGCGCCGATCGAGGTGCTCAGCGCAACGGCCGGTGAGGCAGCGACGCGCAAGCTGCTACGCAGCGTGTTCATGAAGGGGCTGGCCGCGATCTCGATCGAGGCGCTTGCCGCCGCAGAGGCCGCCGAACTTGGGCCGTGGATGCACGCGGAGCTCGTCGCCGCCTACGAGGGCGCCGATCGCGCGTTATTGAGCCGGCTCTTGGACGGAAGCCGAATCCACGCCAGCCGGCGCGTGCACGAGATGGAGGCCGCGCGGGAGATGCTCGATGCTTTGGGAACCCCGTCGCGGATGACGCAGGGAGCGGTGGGTTGGCTCGAGCAGCTCGCCGTCGAGGGACGCGGATGAGCGAACAGGCCCCGAGCCAGCGCGCCCGCGAACTGGTTCGCGGCGGCTACGACATGCACGTGCACATCGCGCCCGACGTGGTGGCGCGCAAGATCAGCGACGTGGGACTCGCGCGTCGCTGCCTCGAGTTCGGGCTCGCCGGCTTCCAGCTCAAGTCGCACTACACCTCGACCGCGGAGCGCGCGCGGACCGTCCGCGAGGTCGTCCCCGGGGTGCGGGTGCTCGGCGCGATCACGCTGAACCGGGCGGTCGGCGGGCTGAACGCGCTCGCTGTCGAGATCGCTGCGAGGGAGGGCGCGCGGACCGTCTGGTTTCCGACGGTCAACTCGGTCAACGAGCAGCGTGAGGTGCAGCCTGCGCCGCCCGGGGCGAAGGTGCCGGTGTGGGTCAAGTTCGAGCTGGAACTGCGCGATGCTGGGCACCGCGTCGATCCGGTCCCCGTAGTCGACGCCGAGGGAGCGCTGCTGCCGGCAGCGCACGAGGTGCTCGGCGTGATCGNNGACCGGGCATCTCGCGCGCGATGAGATCTTCGCGCTCGTCGGCGGCGCGGTGGCCGCGGGCGTGCGCCGGATCGTCGTGACCCACCCCGAGTTCCCGTCGCAGCAGATCTCGATCGCCGACCAAGTCGAGCTCGCGGCGCGCGGGGCGTTGCTCGAGCGCTGTTTCACGACGCCGCACACGGGCAAGGTGTCGTGGGAGGCGATCTGTCGCGCCTCGCGCGAGGTCGGCCCGGCGCACACGGTCTGGTCGAGCGATCTGGGGCAGACGTTCAATCCGGCGGTTGAGGACGGGTTGGCGCTGATGGCCGACCAGTTTCTGGCGGCCGGTTTCAGCGACGAGGAGGTGGTCACGATGGCGGTGACGAACACGCGATCGCTCGCCGGTGAGGAGCTGCCGTGAGCCGGCGGGTTCTGGTGATCGGCGCGCACTCGGCTGACTTCGTCTGGCGGGCCGCAGGTGCGATGGCGACCGCGACGGCCGCCGGTGGGGTCGCCGAGGTTGTGGCGCTGAGCTATGGGGAGCGCGGCGAGTCGGGCGAGCTGTGGAAGGAGCCAGGCCAGACGGTCGAGAACGTCAAGCGGTTGCGCCACGCGGAGGCGCAGGCCGCCGCGGCGCATCTCGGCGCGAGCTTCCGTTGTCTGGATCTCGGCGACTATCCGCTGCAGATCGACACCGCGGCGTTGCTTCAGATCGCTGCGGTTATCCGCGAGTTCGCGCCCGACGTGCTCGTCACCCACACCGACACCGACCCGTTCAACCCCGACCACCCCGTCGCCCATGCCGCGGTCGACCGGGCTCGCGGACTCGCTGCCGGGGCGGGCGTTCAGAGCGCTTTTGCGACGATCGCGCCGCCGGCGCTGTTCTTGTTCGAGCCCCACCAGCCCGAGCTGTGCAACTTCACGCCGACGACATTCGTCGACATCACAGCAGTGATGGACGCCAAGCGCGCCGCGATGGGCGAGATGAAGGCGCAGCGTTACCTGCACACCTACTACGAGCAGCGCGCCGCGCAGCGCGGAAACCACGCGCGACGCGCGTCGGGCGCGAAGCACGTTGAGTACGCCGAGGCCTTTCAGCGCGTGATTCCGCAACTGGTCGCGGAGCTGTGAACGAGCTTGCGCAACTCGCCCGGCTGGGATCGGCGACGGTCTATGAGGCCGGCGGCCGGCGTGGCTACATCGACCTCGACCTGCACCAGATCGTGCCTGGGTCGCGTGTCGCAGGGCCGGCGCGCACCGTGCGCTGCGGGCAGGACGACAACCTGATGGTGCATGCCGTGATCGAGCGGATCGAGCCGGGCGACGTCGTGGTCGTGACGATGCCGCAGCCACGGGCCGTCGCGCTTGTCGGCGATCTGCTCGCGACCCAGGCCAGAATCGCTGGCGCGGCGGGACTGCTGGTCGACGCTTCCGTGCGCGACGCGGAGGAGCTGGCGGCGATGGGGCTTCCGGTCTGGGCGCGCTGGGTGCGCGTGCGCGGCGCAACGAAGGCCGTGGTCGGCGAGATCGACGTACCCGTCACGGTCGGTGGCACCAGCATCCGACCGGGCGATGTCGTCGTTCTCGATGCCGACGGCGGCGCCGTCGTCGACGCCGAACGCGTGCGCGACGTTCTGGTGGCGGCTCTGGAGCGCGAGGAGAAGGAGCGCGTCAAACGCGAGCGCCTGTCCGCCGGCGAGCGCTCCTATGACATGGACGGACTGCGAGCGGTGGTCGAGGGCGTGTGAGCGAGATCGCGCACCTCGGGCCGGTGGAGCTCTTGACGCCGAGCGCCGAGCTCAGCCTCGCGTTCTTCGTCGACGTCCTCGGGATGGAGATCGAGGGTCGCGACGGTGGCTCGGTCTACCTGCGCGGGTGGGGCGACTACCAGCGCTACAGCCTTGTGCTGAGCGAGTCGGCGCAGCCGGGGATGGCCTGGCTCGGCCTGCGCGCAAGCAGCCAGGCGGCGCTGGAGCGCCGTGTCGCGACGGTCGCGGCGAGTGGGCTCGGGGAGGGCTGGAGCGAGGGTGCGCGCGGTCGCGGCCCCTCCTACGGCTTTCGCGACCCCGACGGCCACCGCTTCGAGCTGTACTACGAATGCGACCGTTACGAGGCGCCCAAGCACCTGCGACCGGCCCTGAAGAACCAGCCGCAGCGCTATCTCGGGCGCGGCGCCGCGGTCAAGCGCCTCGATCACGTCAACGTCCTGGCTGCCGACGTGCGCGCCAGCCGCGAGTTCGCTCAGCAGGCGCTCGGCTACCGTCTGCACGAGCGCATCGAACTGGACGACGGCAGCGAGGCTGGCGCGTGGCTTAGCGCGTCGATCGCAGCGCACGAGCTGATCTATACGCGCGACGCCTACGGCGCGCGTGGACGCCTGCACCACTTGGCCTTCTGGGTCGACACGCGCGAGGAGTGCCTGCGCGCCGCCGACCTGTTTCTCGAGCACGACATCCAGATCGAGGCTGCGCCGTCAAAGCACGCGATCGCGCAAGGGTTCTTCCTCTACGGGATTGAGCCCGGCGGCAACCGCATCGAGGTCACGACCGGCGGCTATCTCGTCTACGACCCTGAGCATCCGACCGTCGTGTGGACCCAGGAGGAGCGCGCCCGTGGTCAGGCTTGGGGCGTGCATACAGTCGAGAGCTTCCACACCTACGGGACGCCACCGATCGAAGCTGCCGGTGATCGGCCGTGACAGCGCAGAACGCGTTCTCGAGGTTGCCTGCGTGTGAACATTTGCAGGAAGTTCAGCGTTCGCCAGGTAGGCCACCGCGTGCCGCGCGCGGATATGCTTGGCGCTCGCTCGACGAAACGCCCGCGCGGGAGTGCATGCAGAAGTCGCCGGCGCTGAAGTGCGGAGACCCCCCGAGCAGCGAGAGGAGAACGGACAGACATGGGTGACGTCGAACTGCTCGGCCTGTACTGGACCGTGTCCGGTCCCGTCGAGGTCCACAGCGGGCGTGAGTGGAGCCTGTTCGACTTCCGCGACCGTTGCGCGGCCGCGCAACGGGTGGGTTTCGCCGGCATCGGCATCTGGCACGCCGACCTGGAGCACGTGCTCGAGCGGCGCACGCTGCGCGAGATGAAGCAGATCCTTGACGACCACGGGCTCGCGCATCTCGAGCTCGAGTTCCTGATGGACTGGTTCTTGGACGAGGACGACGACCGTCGCAAGGCCTCCGATGCCACGCGCAAACTGCTGTTCGAAGCTGCCGCTGCGCTGGACGCTCACCACATCAAGGTTGGGAACATCCCTGGCACGCCGTGTCCGCTGCCGCAGCTCACCGAGCGCTTCGCGCAGCTGTGCGCCGACGCGGTGCAGCAGCACGATGCGCTCATCGCCTACGAGTTCATGCCCTTCGACGTGAACGTCAACACGGTCGATGCGGCGCTCGAGGTGGTTGGCGGCGCCGACGCAGCAAACGGCGTGATCGCGGTGGACACCTGGCATATGGAGAAGCTTGGGATCGCCCCGGACGATCTGCGGCCAATCCCGTCGGGTCTACTCGGCTGGGTCGAGCTGAGCGACGGCCGGCGCGAGAATATGCCCGATCTGATCGACGAGACGGTCAACCATCGCCGCCTTCCGGGCGAGGGGGAGTTCGACATCCCGGCCTACGTCGAGGTCTGCCGCGACATCGGCTATGCCGGGCCGTGGGGCGTCGAGGTGCTCTCGGAGGAGCTGCGCAACCTGCCGATGGATCAGATCTTTGAGCGGGCGTACGAAACTACCGCGGCGCAATTCCGCGCCGGTGTCGCGTGAGCGCGAAAGGAGCCCATAGGTGAGCAGCGACCAAGAGGCGCACGGCCTCGACAAGGACCGGCTGAGCTGGATGTTCAAGCAGATGGTGAGGATCCGTGAGTTCGAGGAGCGGGTCAAGAACACGTTCGAGGAACACCCCGGAGCGATCAGGGGACACACGCACCTCGCCGACGGCGCCGAGGCGTCGATCGTCGGTTCGCTGGCCACGCTGCGGGGCGGCGACCAGGTGCTCGCCACCTACCGCTGCCACGGCTACCCGCTCGCGCTGGGCAGCGACGCGAACGCGATGATGGCCGAGATCTACGGCAAGAAGACGGGAATCTGCGGCGGCTACGGCGGCTCGATGCACCTGGTCGACGTCGATCGTGGGTTCCTCGGCACCTCAGGCATCGTCGGAGCGGGGATTCCGCACGCGACGGGCGCCGCCTGGGCTGCTCAGATTCGCAAACAGGGGCAAGTCGTGCTGTGCTTCTTCGGCGACGGCGCCTCCAAGCAGGGCGCGTTCGCCGAGTCGCTGAATATCGCTTCGCTGTGGAAGCTGCCGATCGTCTTCGTGATGGAGAACAACAGCTACAACGTCGTCACACGCGTCGAGCAGGAGGACGCCAATGCCGCCGCCGGCGAGCCGCTCGCCATCAAGGCCAAGGCGTTCAGCATGCCCGGAGTGACAATCGACGGCGGGGATCCGATCGAGGTCCACGGGGTTGTGGGCGCGGCCGTCGAGCGTGCGCGCTCCGGTGAGGGGCCGACGCTCGTCGAGTCGAAGGTCTACCGGCTGAGCGCACACGGCAACATCATCGCCCCACCCGGCATACCGCTGCACTACCCCGAGCATGAGGCGATCGCCGTGTTCGGCGCGCCGGAGGAGTACGAGGCGGCGCTGCGGGGCGATCCGGTTCCGCGCTTCCGCGCGCGGCTGATCGGCGAAGGCACGATCAGCGCGGAGGAGGCCGATGAGATCGCCGCGACGGTCAGGCAAGAGATGCAAGCGGCGGTCGACTTCGCCTGGGAGAGTCAGCTGCCGGACGCCGCCGAGGCCCTCAACCACGTCTACGCCTAGGAGGGAACGAGCATGGCACGCGAACTGCCCTACATCGTCGCGATCAACGAGGCGATCGAATTCGAGATGGCCCGCGACGAGCGCGTCCTCTACTTCGGTCAGAACATCGCCACGCCCAGCGCGCTGGAGCCGTTCATGGACGCGTTCGGCGGCGACCGCGTGCGCCTGACGCCGATCTCCGAAACCGCCGAGATCGGCATGGCGGTCGGCGCCGCACTCGCCGGCCTGCGGCCGGTCGTGGAGCTGTACATGTCCGAGTTCCTTCTGGTCGCGATGGACCAGGTGGTCAACGAGGCGCCGCGCTTTCACGCCATGAGCGGCGGTCAGGTCAAGGTGCCGCTGGTGCTGAAGGCCGGATACGGCTTCACCGCCGGCTGGGCCGGGCAGCACACCGGTTCGATCTACGGGATGTTCATGGGCGTCCCGGGGCTGAAGATCGCGCTGCCCTCGACCGCCGCCGATGCGAAGGGCCTGATGGCCACGTCGATCCGCGACGACAACCCGGTCTGTTTCTTCTACCACATCCTGCTGACGCTCGAGCACGGCGAGGTCCCCGAGGGCGAGTACCTCGTCCCGTTCGGCGTGGCCGACGTGCGCCGGACCGGGGGAGACGTGACCATCGTTGCCACAGGTTGGATGGTCGACCGCGCGCTGGCCGCGGCGGAGCGTCTGGCGGCCGACGGCGTGGAGGTCGAGGTCATCGATCCGCGAACGCTCGCGCCGCTCGACACCGCGACGATCCTCGAGTCGGTCGCCAAGACCGGTCACCTGGTGCTGGTCGACCAGGCGACGCGTCATGGAGGCGCCTCGGCGATCATCGCCGCGGAGGTCGCGGACCAGGGCTTCGACTCGCTGCGGGGGCCGATCAAGCAGATCACGGCGCTCGACGCCACGATCCCCTACAGCGAGCCGATGGAGCGCTTCGTCATACCCGATGAGGACAAGATCGTCGCGGGCGTGCACGAGGTTCTCGGCTCAGCGCCCGTCGCGGCGAAGGCGTGACCGGAAAGGACGCGGAGGCCAAAGCCCGGCCGGGCGTCGCGCTCGACGCGCAGGCGGCGCTCGCGCTGCTCGCGACGATGTGGCGCATCCGCGTCTTCGAGGAGCGCGTGGGAGTGCTCAAGCGCGCCGATGAGGTCTACGGCCTGATGCACCTCAGCGTCGGGCAGGAGGGTGTCGCCGCCGCGATCTGCAGCCAGCTGGATGTCGCGGACTCCGTGTACAGCGGTCATCGGGCGCACGGACACGCGATCGCCAAGGGCGCGCCGCTCAACCGGATCATGGCCGAGCTGATGGGACGCAGCGACGGCCTCTGCCGCGGTTTCGGCGGGTCGATGCATCTGGTCGACGTGGAGCACGGCCTGATGGGTGCCACGGGCGTGGTCGGCGGCAACATCCCGCTCGCGCTCGGCAGTGCGCTCGCGACACGACTTCGCGGTGGCAAGGAGGTGGCGGTCGTGTTCTTCGGCGACGGCGCAGTGCAGGCAGGCCATTTCAACGAGTCGATCAACCTGGCGTCGCTATGGGGGCTCCCGGTGATCCTGGTCTGCGAGAACAATGGCTTCGCGGAGTTCACGCCGCGCTCGGCGCACACCAACGTCGAGCGTGTCAGCGACGTCGTCGCGCCCTACGGTCTGATGCGCGAAACCGTCGACGGCAACGACGTGGCGGCTGTCTGGGAGGCCTTCGGCCGATTTCTCGAGCTGGCGCGTCGTGGCGAGGGCCCGCTTCTGCTCGAGTGCCTGACCTACCGGCTGCGCGGGCACTACGAAGGGGATCCCACGCAGTATCGCGAGGCGCTCGCGGCGACGGAGTGGCAACAGCGGGACCCGATCACGCGTCTGGCGCGCCATGGGACAGCAGCGGGCTGGTTTGACGCCGAGGACCTCGAAAGGGCCGAGCGCGAGGCGCGCACGGAGGTCGAAGCGGCCGTCGGCTTTGCGCGCCTGAGCCCCTACCCGGACGTTGAGCTGCTCGAGGAGCTCGTCTACGCCGGCAGACGCAAGCCGTGATCGCCACCACCCGCAAGCTGTGATCACCACCACCTACGTGAAGGCGATCAACGCCGCGCTGGCCGCCGCGATGCGGGCCGATGAGAGGGTCTTCGTGATGGGCGAGGACGTTGCCGAGGGCGGCCCCTACACCGCGACGGCTGGTCTCGCCGAGGAGTTCGGCCGCGAGCGTGTCCGCAACACGCCAATCAGCGAGGGCGCGATTTGCGGCGTCGCGATCGGCGCCGCCCAGGCGGGNNCTGCGGCCGGTGCTGGAGATCATGTTCATCGACTTCATCACGCTGGCGCTCGATCAGCTCGTCAACCAGGCCGCCAAGGCGCACTCGATGTCCGGCGGTCAGCTGTGCGTTCCGCTCGTCCTGCGCACGCAGGGAGGCGCGGGCCAGCGCGGCGGGGCGCAGCACTCGCAGAGCCTCGAGGCCTGGCTCACGCACATCCCCGGCCTGAAGGTGCTGATGCCTGCCACGGCGGCCGATGCCGCGGGCCTGCTCGCGAGCGCGATCGCCGATCCCAACCCGGTTGTGTTCGTCGAGAACAAGGCGCTCTACTTCAAGCGCGAGGAGCTGCCCGAGGATCAGCCACCGGTGCCGATCGGGTGCGCCCGCACCGTGCGCTCCGGTGGCGACGTCACGATCGTCGCGCTGTCGAGGATGGTCGAGGAGGCGCTGGTCGCGGCCGAGCGACTCGCCGGCGAGGGGATCGAGGCGGAGGTGATCGATCCGCGCACGCTCCTGCCGCTCGACCTCGACGCGATCGTGCGTTCGACGCAGCGGACCGGCCGGCTCGTCGTCGCGCACGAGGCGGTCACCTTCGGCGGCTTCGGCGCGGAGATCGCGGCCGCAGTGGCGGCCGTCGCGTTCGATTGGCTGGACGCCCCGATCGAGCGCGTCGGCGCGCCGTTCGCGCCCGTGCCGCTCAGCCCGAGGCTCGAGGACGCCTACCTGCCGGGCGCGCAGGAGATCCACGCCGCCGCACGCGCGACGCTCGGACTTCAGGCGGCGCGCTAGACGCTCCACCCCGGGATGGGTCCCGCCGGATCCCCAGCGCGGCTCCGCTCAGCCTGCACCTTCGAGCACCAGGCTCGGCTCGGCGTCATGCTGGAAGCGTGATCAGCGAATGCCCCGGGACGCCGCTGAGCGTGCCGCGGTGGCGCAGGACGAGCTCCAGATTCGCCAATGCCAGGCGGGCGTGCTCGCGGGCGATGCTCTCTGCGCGCGCGCCCTGGCGAAGCTCGATCGCCTCGATCAGCGCGAGGTGCTGGCTGTGGGCGATGACAAGAATCTCGCGCGACTCCGGAAGCTCGGCCTCCGTCAGCACGAACGCGTTCGCGGACGCGAACGGAACCATGCTGATCGCTTCCAGCGCCCGCTGCAACAGCGGGCTGCGAGCCATTCCGACGAGCGTCTTGTGGAAGCGATCGTTCAGGCCGACGTAGCGTTCGAAGGATTCGTAGTCGGCGCGGTGGACGACCGCGCCGATCTCGTCGTTGACCGCGCGCAGCACCCGCAGCCCGCGCCCGGCGCGGCCCCGCTCGGCGGAAAAGCGTGCGGCGGTCCCCTCGAGCACCCCGCGCAGCTCGGTCGCGTCGTGGATGTCGGAGCGCGTGAACTCGCGTACCACGTAGCCACCGTTCGGACGTGCCTGTAGCAGGCCTTCGTGCTCGAGTGTTGCCAGCGCCAGGCGCAATGGCGTGCGCGAAACGCCGAGGCGTTCGACCAGCGGCAGCTCGGACATCCGGTCGCCATGACCAAACTCGCCGCTGAGGATCAGCTCCCGCAGGCGCAGCAGCGCCCGCGTCGTCTGGGAGGTCGGGGTATTTGTGACGATGGCGGACATCGATGGCTGGCGCACGGCAGCGTGCGAGGTCGGTTGACCCCGCATCCGGGCCACAGGCGCGCAGTATCCCCACCGGCGATCCTAGATGCAAGATCTTCAGACGTGGCCGGTCGTGGCTACTGCGCCGCCCGATGAGTCAGCCCTCGATCCGTCGAGCGCGCGGAGCGTCGGCGTGATCGGGTGCTTTGGCTCAGCTGGGCTCGCCACTGCGCACGACGCCTCGCGAGAAGCTCCCGGGCGGCCATCGACGTGCGCCTGCGCGGCGCCCGCGACGAAGTGCACGCGTCGCGACTGGTCCTGCATGCAGAATCAGCCCGAAAAGCGCTCGGAGGCGTCTTTCGAGCTCATTTGTGTGGATGCTTGCATCCAACGGAAGTTGGAACTAGTATCGGCCGCTGCCGCAAAGGGGCGGCTTCATCCCTTGGTCAGTTGAGGAGGAGGAGGAGATAGTGAGCACATTTCGAGTCGCGTCAAGAGCGCGGCTGAGCCTGGCACTGACGGGTGCGATCGGCGTGACGGTCTTGGCCGGATTCGCGCTCAGCGGTACGAGCAGCAGTGCTGCGACAACCCGCGGAGCCCGCGCGGCCGACGCTACCTCGTATTGTGGAACCAAGCCGGGCGTGGCGGCCACCGGCACGCCGATCAACCTCGGCACGATCGACACCAAGCAGGCAGGCACGGACTTCAGCGACATCTCGAGCATGGCCGCCGCCTACTTCGCGTGCGTGAACGCCAACGGTGGCATCAACGGGCATCCGATCAAGTACGACGTTCAATACGATCAGACCCAGCCAGCGCAGATCGCGGCGGCGGCCAAGGCGCTGATCCAGACCGATAAGGTGGTCGGCATCGTCGGTGTCACCGACATCCTGGAATGCACGATCGACCAGGCGTATTGGAAGAGCCTCGGCATCTTCGAGATCGACTCGGGGATCGCCCCCGAGTGCTGGTCGACCCCGAACAGCGCGGCGGTCAACATGGGTCCGCGCTACAGCTCGGACGGGGCGGTCCAGTACGCGCTCGAGCAGCACGCGACGAAGATCGTGTTCGACCAGTCAAACGTCCCCGGCACCGGCTATATCGCCGCTGGCCCCGCCGCGATTGCGGGCGCCGCGCACGTGCCGATCACGCAGCTCACGGAGAACGTGCCGGTCACCGATGCGAGCTCAGTCGCGCTCAAGGAGGTCGACGACGCAGGCCCCAACGGTGCCGTGATTCTCAACTTCACACCGCCGGATGCGCTCGTGATCCTGCAGGCCGCCCAGAAGCTGGGCATCGTGAATCGCGTCAAGCTGTGGGGCTGCTCGACGCCGTGCAACACGGACTTCCTGGCGAAGTCGCTGGGACCGGCGTGGAACCACAAGTTGTTCGTCAACGCTGAGCTGACCGATCCCGATGGCGCCACCGGAGCCGAGTTCGCGCTCTACAGGGGGATCCTCACGAAGTACGGCTCCGCGGTCTCCGGCGGCATCGGCAGCTTCAGCCAGATGGGGTTCGTCGAGGCAAAGTTCGCTGTCAAGGCGCTCGAGACGATCAAGGGTGCCTACACGATAAAGAGCGTCAATGCGGCGTTCGAGGGCATCAAGAACTACAAGTCGGCGATGCTCTGCTCGCCGTGGACGTACGGCAATCTGGCGCTGCACATTCCAAACAATGTGGACTACACGACAACCACCGACAACGGCATCATGGTGGTGGCTCAGGGCTGCCACAAGATCTCGTCAGCCGACCCCCAGATAGCGAAGTACCGCACCGTCGCGGCCGCGCACGGCCTGTAGGCCGAGGCAGGGCCCCTACGCTCACAGTTCACGGAAGATCAGTGCTCCCCGCCGTACGTGCCGCCGCGCAGCGACTGCACGTGCGGTGGGGTTGCACCCACCAAACGACACTGCGATCCGGGCGCAGGAGATAGCCGATGCCAGGCGGGATCGACCTTCATCCACTAATCATCGGCGTGCTGGGGCTGCCGAGCTGGCTGGACTTTCAGCCGTTCATCTACACCGGCCTGGCCCTCGGTGGCGTCTACGCGCTCTCGGGAGTCGGGATGGTCGTGCTGTACCGCGCGACCGGCGTGCTGTTCCTTGCCTTCGGCGCGGTCGGCGCCATGGGCGCGCTGATCGCCTGGCAGCTGATCAACGCTGCGGGTCTCAACCAGTGGCTCGCCTACCTCATCTGCATCCTCTTCGGGGGTGTCGTGACGCTCGGCTACGGGATCGTGTTCGGCCGGGCGCTGGCCGCACGAGAACCGTTGGTAAAGGCGGTGGCGACACTTGGGCTGGCGCTGATCCTGCTCGGGCTGATGGACCTGCTGTGGACCAGCAGCGGCGGGGAGTCCCGCTCGATCACGCTGCCGACCGACAACAGTGGCTTTATCATCAGCCAGATTCAGGTCACCTGGACGCAGGTGATCGGGCTTGCCTGTGGAGTCGTGATGACGATCGTCACGGGGGCGTTCCTGCGTTTCACCAAGCTGGGAACGGCGATGCGCGCACTCGCCAACGACCGCGAGATCACGGCGACGCTCGGAGTGCCGGTTCGCCGCGTCGAGGCCGCCGCGTGGTTCGGCTGCGGCATACTCGCCGGGTTCGCCGGAGTGCTCTTGGCGGACCTGGTCGCGCTGGATGCGACAACGCTCACCTTCTTGGTGATCTCCTCGCTGGCCGCGGCGCTGATCGGTCGCCTGCGGTCGATCGTCGTCACGTTCGTGGCGGCGATCGTGATCGGGCTCGTCGACGCGATGATCACACCGATCCAGTCCATCACCAACTATCGCGACATGACGCCGTTCGTGCTCGCCGCGGTCGCGCTGCTCGTGGTCAACCGCCAGCGCGCGAACTCGCTTTCCCGTGAGGGGATCTAGCACCGTGGATGCCGCGAGCCTGGAGGGCACCGCGCGACCGTCGTTGTCGCCGCGGGGGCTCGACGCGCGCACATTCGTGCGCCCCGCGGTGATCGTGGCGCTGCTGGCGTTCGTGCTGTTCGCGCTGCCGGCGCTGCTCAGCCTCTACTACGTCGATGCCTTGACGCAGGTCGCGATCTACGCGATCGTCGCGCTTGGACTCGGACTGCTGGCCGGACGAGTCGGGCTGGTCTCGCTCGGGCAGGCCGCGGTGCTGGCACTCGGCGCCTGGGTGGCAGCCCGGCTGCTGTTCGCCACCGCGCTGCCGTTTCCGATCGTGCTGCTGCTCGCCGGACTGGTGACGATGGCGCTCGGGACCGTGGTGGGGCTGCCCGCGCTGCGGCTGAGTGGCCTCTACCTCGCGCTGATCACGTTGATGCTGGCGGGCGCGATCACCGTCGTGCTCGCGACGACCAACTTCCCGAACGGCGGCCACGGCTTTCTCGGCTACAACAGCAACGCCCTTCACACGCCGGCTATGCGCCGCCCCACCATCGCGTCCTCCGACCCCGCCTTCTTCCGCTACTCCGTGATCGTCGGGGCGTTGATGTTCCTGCTCGCGCTCGTGCACGTGCGCACGCGGCCGGGCAGAGCGTGGGCGGCGATCCGCCAGAGCGAAGCGGCCGCGCGCGCGGCCGGGATCAATACCACCCTCTACAAGCTGTGGGCGTTCGCGCTGGCATCGTTCGTCACCGGAGTCGCCGGCGGCCTGCTCGCCGGGAGCTCCCGCTACCTCTATTCGATCGACTTCCCCACCCAGGCGTCGATCACGTTGCTGGCTGTAGTCCTGATGGGAGGGATCTTCAGCCTGTGGGGAGCGATCGTCGCCGCACTGCTGCTACAACTGCTGCCCGCGCTTCTCAACAGCTGGGGTGTGTCTCCTGACTGGTTGACGATCCTGTTCGGCATCGGCGTGCTGCAGGTGCTGACCACCGCCCCGGCCGGCCTGGTGGATCAGGTGCCCAAGGACTTGGCGCGCGTGGGGCGACTGCTGAGCGGCGTGGCCCGCCGGCGTGCGCGCACCGGGGAATCCACGCCGTGATCGAGGTCTCCGATCTCACGGTCCGCCTCGGCGGCGTCACCGCGTTGGACAGCATGAGCGTGAACTTCGTGCAGGGCACGTGCGGACTGATCGGACCCAACGGCGCTGGCAAGACGACCTTCTTCAACGTGCTGAGCGGTTTCGTGCGGCCGGTCGGGGGGAGTGTGCGGGCGTACGGCGAGGATCTGCTCGGGATGGTCCACTTCAGACGTGCGCGCTGGGGCCTCCGACGATCGTTCCAGACCGAGCAGGCGATCGAGCAGTTGTCGGTGTTCGACAACGTCGCGATGATCCACGAGCACTCCAGGCTGAGCAGAGCCTCGCGGCGTCAGGAAGTGCTGGACGCGATCTCGTTCGTCGGGCTCGAGATCGACCCGCAGGCCAAGGTGGCGACCCTGGGCGCCGCCCAGCGGCGCCTGGTCGAGGTCGCACGCGCCGTCGTCGGCGAACCTCGGTTGGTGCTGCTCGACGAACCAGCCGCAGGCTTGCCCGACGAGGAAACCGAGCACCTGAGCGGTGTAATCAAGGCGATCCCGGGCCACACCGGTGCGCTGGTGATTCTCGTCGACCACGACATGAGCCTCGTGTCGGCATGCTGTGGAGCGACCGCGGTGCTCGACTTCGGCACCGTGATCGCGTCAGGGCCGACGGGCGAGGTGCTGCGTGACGAGAAGGTCATGCGCGCATACCTCGGCACCGAGGAGATCGTATGACCGACGCCACCCACGCCGGCACGCTGTTCCTGCGTGAGGTGACGGTCGCGCGGGGCAATCGCGTGGTCGTCAACGCGGTCTCGCTGGAGGTTCCGCCCGGTGAGGTCACGGCGCTGCTGGGCCCCAACGGCGCCGGCAAGTCGAGCCTCGTGCTCGCAGTCGGCGGCGTGCTGCGCGCGCAAGGCGGGTCCGTGTCGCTGGGTGAGCAGGACTTGACCCGCGCCCGGCCGGAGCGGATCCGCCAGGCCGGCGTTGCGATCGTGCCCGAGGGGCGCCGCCTTCTGCCGGCGCTCACCGTCGAGGAGAACCTCCGCGTCGCCACCTACACGCTGGGGCGCGACCAGGCGCGAGCCGCGAGCGAAAGGGCGCTCGAGCTGTTTCCGGAGCTCAAGCGGAGGCTGCGCTCCCAGGCTCGGCTGCTGTCGGGCGGCGAGCAGCAGATGGTCGTGCTCGCCCAAGCGCTCGTCTCCGAGCCGAAGGTCGTGGTGATCGACGAGCTCTCGCTCGGGCTGGCTCCGGTCGTCGTCTCGCGCCTGATCCCGACGCTTCGCACGATCACCGCGATGGGGACCGGCGTGCTGCTGATCGAGCAGTTCGCCACGGTAGCCCTCGGCCTCGCCAACCGGGCCTACGTGATGAACGGCGGCGTGATCGAGTTCTCTGGCACCGCCGGCGAGCTGCGCGAGAACCCAGAGCTGCTGCACCTTGCCTACCTGCTTCGAACCGCCGCGGGAAGCGTCGGCGGGGCGCGCTGACATGGGCGTGACGGCGCTTGACCACATCCTGCTGCTGAGCGACGACATCGACGCGACGCGCGACTTCTACTGCCGGGCGCTGGGACTGACGGTGGGCGTGCGTCCACCGCTCGAGTTCCCGGGCTACTGGCTGTACGCCGCCGGCGTCCCGTGCGTGCACGTCGCCGACCGGCGCGTTTACAACGAGCACGCACAGCGGGTCGGGCTGAGCGCGGCCGGCGAGGCCGCCGCCGGGAGAATCGATCACATCGCGTTCGCAGACTGCGACTACGAGGAGGCGGCCGCGCGACTCGATCGAGAGGGCGTCGAGGCGGTTCGCAACGCGGTGCCCGGGGCCGGCTTGCGACAGCTCTTCTTCGCCGACCGCGACGGCGTGCGCGTTGAGGTCAACGTCGTCGATCCCGATCGCGTGACGGCACGCAAACGCACGCCTGGCGACGTGGCGCCGCAGACGCGGGGATGGCGGTGAGCGAGCTGCCCGCCTCGGTACGCACGACGCCGCCGTTTCGAGCGGATCACGTCGGCAGCCTGCTGCGGCCGCCCGAGCTGCTCGCCGCCCGCGCCGAGCAACGGGCCGGCCGGATCTCGGCCGAGCAGCTCGCCGCCGCCGAGGATGCCGCGATTCGCGACGTAGTGGCGATGCAGCAGGAGGTCGGCCTGCAGTCGGCCACCGACGGCGAGTTCCGCCGCGCCTCGTGGCACATGGACTTCATCTACCAGCTCGGCGGAGTGAGCAAGGTCGCGGGCGACCTGAGCGTCCAGTTCCGCAACGAGCAAGGCGAGATCGAATTCACTCCGGCAGCGATCGCCGTCGCGGGCAAGCTACGGCTGGAGCGCCCGATCTTCACCGAGGCCTTCGCGTTCCTGAAGTCAGTCGCCCGGGGCGCCACGCCCAAGCTGACGATCCCCTCGCCGAGCATGCTCCACTTCCGTGGCGGGGCCGCCGCAATCGACACCGACGTCTACCCAGACATCGCAGAGTTCTGGGACGACCTTGCCGACGCCTACGCCGCCGAGCTGCGCGCGTTGGCCGAGCTCGGCTGCACATACGTGCAGCTCGACGACACGAGCCTCGCCTACCTCAACGACCCCAGGCAGCGCGAGCAGCTGAGCGCTCGCGGTTCAAACCCCGAGCACCTGCACGAGACCTACATACGCGTGATCAACCGGGCGCTGGCGGGCCGTCCTGATGGGATGGCCGTGACGACCCACCTCTGTCGCGGCAACTTCCGCTCGTCATGGGCCGCCGAGGGTGGCTACGACTACGTCGCCGAGGCGCTGTTCGGCCAACTGGAGGTGGACGGGTTCTTCCTCGAATACGACGACTCCCGCTCGGGCGGATTCGAGCCGCTGCGCTTCGTGCCGCCCGGGAAGATGGTCGTGCTCGGGCTGGTGACGACCAAGCGCGGCGAGCTGGAGTCCAAGGACGAGCTCAAGCGCCGCATCGAGGATGCAGCACACCACGTGCCATTCGATCAGCTGTGCCTCTCACCGCAGTGCGGCTTTTCCTCGACCGTCGAGGGCAACCTGCTGACGATGGACCAGCAGCGCGCAAAGCTGCGTCTGGTGGTCGAGACCGCGGCGGAGGTGTGGGGATGAGCGCGCGAGCTCACTCCTTCCAGGGCGGATCGCCACCGCGCGTGGGGTGGCGATGCGTGCCGCGGTGACACGCGCCGTGGGCGTGATGGAGGTCGTCGAGGTGGCGGAGCCGGAGTCCCCCGGTCCGGGCGAGGTTCTCGTGCGCAGCGAGGCGGTGGGGATCTGCGGCTCCGACTACCACTTCCTGCGCGGCGAGCTCTCGGATGTCGCGGGCGGCGCGTCGCCTTTTCCCAAGATCCAGGGACACGAGTGCGCAGGCACGATCGAGGCGCTTGGCCCCGGCTGCCGGCCCGGGCTCGACGTCGCGGCGCGGGTGGCGTTGTACCCGCTGCACGCGTGCGGACATTGCTACCCGTGCAGCGTCGGTCGGCCGAATACGTGCGACAACTTCACGCTGATTGGGATTCACCTCGACGGCGGTCTGCAGGAGCTTCTTTGCATCCCGCAGCAGCAGGTTTTCCCGATCACGGCGGACGACAGCGCAGTGGCCGCGATGGCCGAACCGGCGTCGATCGCCGTCCGCGCCGTGCACCGCGCGCGCATTGAGGAGGGCGAGCACGTGGTGGTGCTCGGCGCGGGCCCGATCGGGCAGTGCGTCTGTTTGCTGGCGCGCGAACGCGGCGCGGAGGTACTCGTCATCGACCTCCAGGAGCGACGCCTCGGTCTCAGCCGCGAGATGGGTGCGCAGGTGCTCGTCTGGACCGACGCGCGCGCGGTCGTGGAGGCGGCGCGCGACTGGGCCGGCGCCGCCGGTCCGCCGGTGGTGGTGGACGCGACCGGTGCGGCGGCGGCGGTGCGTGCGATGGTCGAGATGGTCGCCTCAGCGGGCCGCGCGGTCCAGGTCGGCATGTCGAACGAGGAGGTCCCGATCCGGATCGGCAGCCTCACCGAGAAGGAGATCGACCTGCTCGGCGTGAGCTGCTGCGGCGGTGGCGAGTTCGCCGAGGCGGTCGCGGCCGTGGAGCGCAACGCGCCGATGATCGCGCGCCTGATCAGCCATGAGTTTCCGCTCGAGCGCGCGCCGGAAGCGATCGAGTTTGCCATCGAACATCCGGCCGAGGTGATGAAGGTGGTTATCCGTGTCGACTGAGATGGGCACTCGCAGTTACGACTACGTGATCGTCGGCGCCGGTTCGGCGGGCTGCGTGCTCGCGTCGCGCCTGAGCGAGGACGGCGACGTCAGAGTCGCCGTGCTCGAGGCCGGCGGCAGCGATCGACAGGCTGAGATCCAGACCCCGGCGGCGTTCCCTGCAGTCTTCAAGTCGGGAATCGATTGGGATCTGCTGGGCGAGCCGGAGCCGGGTCTCGGAGGCCGGCGCCTGTATCTCCCCCGCGGGCGTGTGCTTGGCGGCTGCGGGTCGATCAACGCGATGATCTACATTCGCGGCAACCGCGCCGACTTCGACGAGTGGGCCGCGCTCGGCTGCGACGGCTGGGCCTACGAGGACGTGCTGCCCTACTTCCGCCGCTCAGAGGACAACGAGCGCGGGGAGGATGCCTTTCACGGCGCCGGCGGTCCGCTCTCGGTCTCCGAGAGCCGTTCGATGAACCCGCTGATCGACACGATGATCGACGCGGCGGCGCAGGCGGGTCACGAGCGCAACCCCGATTTCAACGGCGCCCGCCAGGAGGGTGTTGGGAGATTCCAGCTGACCCAGCGCGACGGGTTGCGCTGGAGCACCGCGGATGCCTTCCTGCACCCCGCGCGTGCGCGGCCCAACCTCGAACTGATCACCGGCGCGCTGAGCACGCGCATCGTGTTCGAGGGCGAGCGGGCGATTGGCGTCGAGGTCGCGCGCGGCGACGAGCTCCTCGAGATCCGCGCGGAGCGCGAGGTCATCCTCTCGGCCGGCGCGTACCAGTCCCCGGTGCTCCTGATGCTGTCCGGGATCGGTCCCGCCGAACATCTCGCGACGATGGGGATCGAGGTACGCGTCGATCTCCCCGTCGGTGAGAACCTCCAGGACCACTGCATGGCGCAGCTCAACTACCTCACCGACGAGCGCTCGCTGTTTGGCGTACTGACGGCCGAGAACCTCGCGCTGCTCGACGAGGGGCGCGGCCCGCTCACGTCGAACATCCCCGAGGCCGGCGCGTTCATGCGCACGCGGCCGGGCCTCGACGCGCCGGACATCGAGTTCCACTTCGCGCCGTCGCTGTTCTACGACGAGGGGCTCACCGCCCCGCACGACCACGGCTACTGCTTCGGCCCGGTCGTGATCAAGCCGGCGAGCCGCGGCCGCGTCACGCTGCGCACGCCGCGGCCCGACTCCAAGCCGGTCGTGCTGTGCAACTTCCTGACCACCGAGGCGGACCGGGCGAGCATGATCGCAGGCATCCGGATCGCGCTTGAGATCGCTGCCCAGCCAGCGCTGGCCGGTGCGATGCGGGCGCCGTTCAGCGTGCCGGAGTCCGATTCGGACGAGGACATCCTGGGCTGGGCTCGGCGTGCCGGACAGCCGGTGTATCACCCGACGTCGACATGTCCGATGGGGTCGGTGCTCGACTCGCAACTGCGCGTCCACGGCGTGGAGGGACTGCGGGTCGCTGACGCCTCGGTGATGCCGACGATCACGCGCGGCAACACCAACGCGGCGACGATCATGATCGCCGAGAAGGCNNGCCGGTCGAAGCTGTGTAGAGGGGCTCGTGCTCTACGCGTTCGCCGCGTTGGAGGCGTGCGACGGACGCCCACCGCGACAATAGGACAAGCGAAGGAGAATTCGAATGGCTACGCAACTCGCAGAAGAGCCCTCGCCGCTGCTCGCGGAGAGCATCTGGACGGGGCGGATCTACGGCGACGGATGGTCGGACGCGCCGCTCGCGATCGATGTGCTCCAGCCGGCCACCGGCGCGGTGATTGCGTCGGCCGGTGTCGCGGACGACGCGTGCGTGGCTGCCGCGGCTGCCTCGGCGGCCGCCGCACAGATCGAGTGGGCCGCCACGCCGTTTCCCGATCGCGCGCGCGTGTTGCGGCGTGCGGCCGATTTGCTCGAGCGCCACACTGACGAGATCACAGGCTGGATGTTGCGCGAAACCGGCTCGATCCTGCCGAAGGCCGCCGTCGAGATCGCCAACTCGGTCAATCAGATCCACCAGGCCGCTGGACTGGTGACGCAGCCGCTCGCCTACGTGCTCCCGTCGCCGCAGCCCGACCGCACGAGCGTGGCCCACCGGATTCCGGTCGGGGTCGTCGGCGTGATTACGCCGTGGAATTTTCCGATCGTGCTCGCGCTGCGCTCGGTCGCCCCCGCGCTCGCGGTCGGCAACGCCGTGCTGCTGAAGTCCGATCCCAACACGCCGGTGGTCGGCGGCGTGCTGATCGCTCGCCTGTTCGAGGAGGCAGGCCTGCCGCCGGGAGTCCTGCACGTCTTCACTGGCGACGCGGAGGTCGGCCGTGCGCTCGTCGAGAATCCCAACGTCGCGATGATCTCCTTCACCGGATCGACAGCAGCCGGCCGCGCTGTGGGTGAGCTCGCCNNCTGATCGTGCTCGACGATGCCGACATCGACGCCGCAGCCTCGGCTGGAGCGTTCGGGTCGTTCCTGCACCAGGGCCAGATCTGCATCGCGACCAGCCGCCACATCGTGCACGAGAAGGTGGCCGATGCCTATGTCGAGGCGCTCGCGGAGCGCGCGCGGCGGCTTCCGGTGGGCGATCCCGAGCGCGACGAGGTCGCCCTGGGGCCGCTGATCAACGACAAGCAGATGCAACGGGTTACGCGAATCGTGGAGGAGACCATCGCGCAGGGAGCTCGACTGGTGGCCGGCGGCACGCCGCACGGGCCGTTCTACCCGGCGACGGTCCTCGCGGACGTGACCCCCTCGATGCCGGCGTTCAGCGAGGAGATCTTTGGGCCGGTCGCACCGGTCGTGACATTTGCTGACGACGATCAGGCGATCGCGCTCGCCAATGGCACTGAGTACGGTCTCTCGGCGGCGATCCACTCGCGCTCGCTCGGCCGGGCCGAGCAGCTCGCCGCTCGCGTGCACTCCGGCATGGTTCACATCAACGACATGACGGTCAACGAGGAGTCGCCCGCCCCGTTCGGTGGTCAGGGCAGTTCGGGCAACGGCAACCACTTCGGTGGGGTCGCCAATCTCGACCTGTTCACCGAGTGGCAGTGGCGAACCTCGCGTCCTGTGGCGACGCCGTTCCCGTTCTGATGCGGCGACGGCGGCGGTTGCACGCCGGCCTCGCCGGCGGGATCAGCGAGTGTCTCACTGTCAAGGTGGGCGGGATGAGGCGGCCCCTCGAGCCGCCGGCAAAACCATGAGCGAGCTCGGGGAGCTGCTCTGGAGCCCGCCGGTGCCGCGCGATGAGGCGACGCAGATCGCCCGCTACCTGCGCTGGTTGCGCGACGAGCGCGGCCGCTCGTTTGAGGCCTACGCCGACCTGTGGCGCTGGTCGGTCTCGGACCTTGATGGTTTCTGGGGGTCGCTGTGGGAGTTCTTCGGCGTGCGTTCGAGCGCGCCCTACGAGCGGGTGTTGGGTTCGCGTGAGATGCCGGGTGCCGAATGGTTCGCGGGTGCGCGGCTCAACTATGCCGAACATATGGTCGGCACCGAGCAGGACCTTGGTCGCCTGGCCGTGATCGCGCACTCCCAGACCCGCTCGCCGATCGAGCTGACATTCGCCGATCTGCGCGAGCAGGTCGCGGCTACGCGCGCGGGCCTGCAACGCCTCGGCGTGGGGCCGGGCGACCGCGTCGTCGCCTACCTGCCGAACATCCCCGAGACGCTGATCGCCTTCCTCGCCACTGCGAGCCTCGGCGCGGTGTGGGCGGCGTGCCCGCCCGAGTTCGGCGCCCGCGCCGTGATCGACCGTTTCGCGATGCTCGCGCCGAAGGTCCTGCTCGCGGTCGTGGGCTACCGCTACGGGGATCGGCCGATCGACCGGCGCGCCGAGGTGGCCGCGCTGCGCGAGGCGCTGCCCACGCTCGAGTACGTGGTGCACGTGCCCTACCCGGGCGGAGTCGACGACGCGCTGCCGGCGACCGTGAAGTGGGACGAGCTGCAGTCGCAGGCGGGCACGCTCGAGTTCGCGCAGCTACCCTTCGACCATCCGCTTTACATCCTGTTCTCCTCCGGGACGACGGGCCTCCCCAAGGCGATCGTGCACGGTCACGGCGGAATCCTCGTTGAGCACTTCAAGAACCACGCCCTGAGCTGGGACGTACGCGCGGGAGACCGTCTGTTGTGGTTCACCACAACCGCCTGGATGATGTGGAACGCGCTCGCGTCGTCGCTGCTGCTGCGTTCAGCGATTGTGATGCTCGACGGCAACCCGCTGTACCCCGACCTGACGATGCAGTGGCGTTTGGCCGAGCAGCTACAACCGACGTTGATGGGGGCCAGCCCGGCGCTACTGATGGCCGCCCGCAAGGCGGGCGTGAGGCTGCGCGACTACGAGCTCGCCTCGATCCGCCAACTGTGCGTCGCCGGCTCGCCGCTCGCGCCGGAGGGGTTCGACTGGGTCTATGACGAGCTCGGGCCGGAGGTGCTGCTCAATGTCGGCAGCGGCGGCACCGATGTCTGCACCGGCATCGTGCAGGGCTGTCCGCTGCTGCCGGTCTACCGCGGCGAGATCTCNNTGGGCGAGCTGGTGATCCGCGCGCCGATGCCGTCGATGCCGGTGCGCTTCTGGAACGACCCGGGCGATGCGCGCTACCGCGCGGCCTACTTCGAGGACTTCCCCGGCGTCTGGCGTTTCGGCGACTGGATCACGTTCACCGAGCGCGGCAGCTGCATGATCAGCGGTCGATCGGACGCGACGCTCAACCGCGGCGGCGTAAGACTGGGCACCGGCGAGTTCTACCCGGTGATCGAGGGGTTCGACGAGATCGTCGATAGTCTCGTCGTGCACCTGGAGGATAGTGAGGGCGGTCCGGGTGAGCTGATCCTGTTCATCGTTCCGGCGGAGGGCGTGGTCCTCGACGATGAGTTGCGCGCCCGGGTGGCTGCGGCGCTGCGGGCGGCGCTGTCCCCCCGGCATGTCCCTGACACGCTCGAGGCCGTGCCCGCGATCCCCCGCACGCTGACCGCGAAGAAGCTCGAACTGCCGGTCAAGCGGATCCTGCTCGGCGCGCCGGCGTCGGAGGTTGCAAATCGCGACGCGCTCGCCGACCCGCACGCGCTCGACGCCTTCGTCGAGTTTGCCCGACGCCGCGGATTTCCGAGCCGGCCGTCATGACGCACGACCAGCGGACCACTGCCATGAGCGCATCGACCAGCGCATGGGCGACCGGGACTCCACGACCGCGCCGGCTCGCGTCCAACACAAGCGATAGCCAAGGTCGAAGCCGAGGGGAGAGGAAGCGATGGCCCGAATCGTGTTGGTTCACGGCGCCTTCAGCGGTGCGTGGTCGTGGGAGCCGGTCATCGGTCCACTCGAACGCGTTGGACACACGGTGACCGCAATCGACCTGCCCGGCTCGGGCGATGACAGGACCCCGATCGCTGAGGTCACCCTCGACTCCTACGCCGCGAGGATCTGCGACACACTGGGCGAGCAGGCTGAGCCGGCGATCCTCGTCGGTCACAGCATGGGGGGCGTGGCGATCACGCAGGCTGCCGCACGCTGCCCGGAGCGGATTGCGTTGCTTGTCTACGTCGCCGCCTTCATGCCCAGCGATGGCCAGAGCCTGCTCGACCTCAGCCTTCTGCCGGAAGGTGCCGGCGACCAGGTGCAGTCGAACATAGTGATCGACGGCGAGCCGCCTGTGGCGACGATGCCCGCCTCGGCACGCGCGGCGCTCATGGCAAGCTGCAGCGAGGAGCAGGTCTCATTCGCGCTCGCGCGCTCGCGACCACAGCCGGTCGCCCCGTTCGCCACGCCCGTCACGATCCCCGCCGGCGCACTTGACGAGCTGCGTCGCGCCTACGTTCACTGCACGCAGGACCGGGCCATCCCGCCGCTGCTGCAGCTTCGCATGATCCGCGAGCACCCGTGCGTCGATGTCGTGGAGATCGCGACCGACCACTCACCTTCCTTCTCGGCGACCGACGAGCTGGTCGCGGCCCTCGACCGGTTTGCGGCACTCGCCTGAAGCCGATCGAACAGATGGCATTCTTGCGGCCAGTCCACCGCTGCTCGAAGGCATGAGCGCGCGGACAGGAATGTGCTTGACGACCAGGCAATCGCGATAGGTTTCGCATGCTGCGCACGCTTTGCGCTGCTCGGATATTCAGACGAAGGAGAACGAAGTGACGGAGAAGAGGCCTGTTGTGCTCTATGGCGCGAGCGGGTTCTCGGGCCGGCTGGTCGCGGAATTCCTGCGGGAGTACAAGCTTCCGTTCGTAGCGGCCGGACGCGACCGCGCCAAGATCGAGGATGTGCTCGAGCACGTTCCGGGGATCAGCACCGCGGATTACGAGGTCGTCGAGGTCGGGCACTCGGTGGACGAGCTAGCGGAGCTGTTCGCCGGCGCCCGGGTGGTTTGCAACACCGTCGGCCCCTGCTTCCGCTACGGCGCCACGGTCGTGGAGGCTGCGCTGCTCGCCGGCTGCCACTACCTGGACACAGGGGGTGAGACGCCCTGGGTGCGGACCGCCAAGCATGATTGGGGGGAGCGCTTCGCCGAGCGCGGCCTGCTGCTCGCGCCGGCCACCGCCTACATGTCCGCGACCGCCGAGATCGCCGCGCGCATCGCGATCGAGAACGCGCCCGGGATCGACACGCTGGAGATCCTCTCGATGTTCAAGGGCAACCCCTCGTACGGCTCCACGCAGACGGTGTATGGACAGCTCGTGTTCGAGTCGATCTACCTCGAGGACAACGAGTACCGCACGTGGCCCCCGCTCACCGTCCTCGACGTCACGATCCCGGGCTCGATCACGACCCATTCCGCCCTGCCCTGGGGTGGGTTCCCGCACCCGGTCTGGTTCAAGGACCACCCCCAGATTGCCAACGTCCGCGCGTTCGGCGGCATCCTCGACCCCATCGTCATGCAGGGCGTGATCGCCGGCGAGCGCGACTACGTGGAGAAGCTCAAGCCACTGCCCCTCGAGGAGCAGGAGCGCATCCTCTCCGAGCTCGCCGCCGCCGCCCAGAGCGCCACACCACCCCGCGAGAACCGGCGCGAGAACCGCACCGTGGACGTCGTCATGGGCCGCGGGAACCTGGAAACCGCCCACGTCGTTGTCCACGGCACCGGCGCTTACCTGCAGACCGGCTTGATCCAGGCCTTTGCGGCGCACCACCTCACCTTCCAGCCGCCGCGCAAGGTCGGGTTCGCTTCACCCGGAGAGGCATTCGGACACGTCGAACTGTTGAAGGCCCTCGAAGGCTACGGGTTCGTGAAACTCAGGGTGGTCTCCTGAAGCCTCATCCGACGGCGGCCTGGAGGTCTGAGAGGTAGCCGTTGCGGTCCGCGTGCAGATGGTCGGCGAGGCGGGTGGCGAGAGCCATGATGGTCAGCGACGGGTTGGCGGAGAGCGTTCTTGGTACCACCGAGCCATCACCGACGAACAGTCGTTTGACGCTGTGCGTCTCACCGTGTGCGTCGACGACCGAGCGTGCCGGGTCGCTGCCCATCCGGCAGCTTCCCTGCATATGCGTCGTGAGCAGGCCGGTCCAGAGGATCTCGCGGGCGCCGGCGGCGTCGTGCACTGCTCGACCGAATGTGAGCGCACGATCGAGGCGCGCCAGCTCGGGCGGCTGGAAATCGCACGTGAAGGCATCGGCGGCTGCGCCCGGATCGGGGTCAGCGACGACCGCGCCGTTGTTGTCGTCGTTGACCATGACGAGCAGCCCCGTCCAGTGGCGAAAGCGCCGCAGCGCTTCGACGAGCGCCTTACCCCACATCGGCCCCTGCTCGTCCTGGAGGTTGATCGCGAAGCTAATCGGGTCCTGCATCGTGACCGCCTCCACCACGAAGCCCCCATCCACGTCGTGGCGGAAGTCGGCGCAGTGCGAGGTGATCGGATACACGACGTGGGCGTCCTGGGGCTCGTCGTAGCGGCCGAACACCAGGCGCGCCGGGTGAAAGCCGACGTTGCGTCCGATCAGCGGATCATCCAATCCCGAGCGCACCAGCAGACCCGGAGTGTTCAGCGTGCCGGCGGCCACGACCACCGCGCCCGCCGCCACGCTGTGGCGCCTGCCGGCCTCATCGACGTACTCGACGCCCGTCGCCTCGACGCCGTCGCCGCGATCCTCGATCAGCACACGCTCGACGCGGGAATCTGGACGCACGTCGAGTGAGCCACGCACCCACGCCTCCTGAATGTAGGTGTTCTGGGTCGACTTGCCGGCGTTGGTGGGGCAGCCCTGGAGGCAGGACCCGAGGCGCATGCAGTTCTCGTCGGTATAGGACTCCACTGCGTCCAGCCGCGCGTCGAGCGCGTTGAAGCCGCGCTCGACGGTGCGCACGCTGTCAGACCAGTCGTCGCGGGTGCGGACGCCGAGGTAGCGCTCCACGCGCTCGTAGAAGGGCGCCATGTCGGCGACGCCGAACGGCTCGCCGTGCTCGTTCACCAGTCCACTCGCCGCGTGCCATTTCTCGAGGTCCGCTGCGTCGGCGCGCATCGCAACCTTCGTGTTGATCGTCGTCGATCCGCCGACGCAGCGACCGGCCACGAGCGCGACCGCGCCCGGACCCCACTCTCCGACTGGCATCGCGAAGCGGATCGGCCACCACAACTCGTGGGTCGCCTTGGCCTCCCAGCGGGCGAAGTCGACGGCCGTCCGGTAGGGGCCGAGCTCCAGGAGCAGCACGGACCGGCCACGCTGTGCCAACTCTCCGGCGACCACGCCGCCGCCCGCTCCCGAGCCGACGACGACAACGTCGAAGCGTTCGTTCATGCCTGGATACCCATGTATGACCAGTCCTTGCGGAGCAGAGCCGCCGCCGGCGGGTGAAAGTCGATCTCATCCCACGCTCCCGGCCCGTTCACGCCCGGCGCCACGAAGTCGCTGTAGTAGGCCTCGATCGCGAGCGCGCGCAGTTGGAGGAACGCCGGTGTTGCCGCTTGAGCGGCGAGCGCGTCCACGCCGCCCCGTGCGGCCTCGCCGATACTCTCGATCGACGCGATCACCGCGTCGCGCTGCGCCTGCGGCATCTGCGCGAGTTGCGCGTCTACGTAGACAACGGAGCCGATGCGCGCCGAGCCGGGGACGATCAGCTCGCACAGACGCTCGAGCTTGTCCGCCTGTCCAGCATCGAGCGTTCGAAGCCGAGTGTAGTCGTGAGTCAAGCCAGTCTCCCTCAGTCGTCGCGAGCTTAGGGGCCGTCGCACAGCATTGTCAAGAGACGGTTCTGCGCACGAATCCAGGTGGCGTCGTCTGAGTCGTCAGCCGCGAGCAGCGCGGTAGTGACCGCCGTTTCGGGCGGCCCCCCCGCAGATCCCAGCGTCGGCTTCGCGCCTGCGCGACGAACCGACTGGAATAGACTGGTAGCGGATGGCGTGGAGAGACGAGCTGACGGGGCTTTCGGGCGAGCCGCTTGATACGGCGATGCTGGCGGGTAGGACGGTGCTGGTTGTGAACGTCGCGTCGCAGTGTGGACTGACGCCGCAGTACGAGGGCCTCGAGCGGCTCCAGCGTCGCTATGGCGGGGACCGGTTCACGGTTCTTGGCGTTCCGTGCGACCAATTCGCGGGGCAAGAGCCGGGCACGCCTGAGGAGATCCAGGCGTTCTGTTCCACGACCTACGGGACGACGTTTCCGTTGACCGCGAAGTTCGACGTCAACGGGCGCAGCCGGCACTCGCTCTACGCCTGGCTCACCTCAACCCCCGACGTGGACGGCCGCGCGGGTGAGGTCGAGTGGAACTTCGAGAAGTTCCTCGTCTCCCCGTCCGACCAGGTCCTCGCGCGGTTTCGGCCCGCGGTCGAGCCGGAGGACGGCCGCGTCATCGAGGCGATCGAGCACGCGCTGTTGTGAGCGCCGACTCGACGGGGATTCACGCCACGGCGGTCCGCATCGGTGACCGCCTGCGCACCCACTAGGGCCTCGAGATGACCGTCCCGCGCGTCGAACCTCGTTAGTCGCGGAGCGGGCGGCGCCTGAGCAGCGGCCCTCTACGCGACATGCCCCGTGAAGCGCTCTGCGCCCTCGGCGAAGCGCCCGGGACAGGCTGCGATGTTGGACATCGTCGCCGGGCCTCCAGCGCAAAGCTGGGCCGAGTCGGTGCATTCGTGTCCCGGGTCGGCGAGCCACAGTCGTCGCTGCTCGGAAAGCGAGCGCTCTCGTCCGCGCGCGAGCCGAAGGTGTGAGCCGAGGCTCGGCGCGTCACGCAGGCGAAGCGTCATGGCTGCATTCGGCCCGCCGGCGATGGTCTCGGCACACCCGGACCCCGGACTTGACACGCTGTGAGCGCGATGGGTGCCGCGGTCGTCATACCCTGTTTCAACTACGGCCGCTACCTGGCCGCGGCGGTCGAAAGCGTCATCGCACAAACGCTTCGCCCGGACGAGATAATCATCGTCGACGACGGCAGCACCGATGACTCTCGCGACGTAGCACAGCGGCTTATCGCCGCCCACGCGGAGATCTCGATTCGCCTCATATCCACGCCACACGGCGGCTCGGCCGGAGCGAGTCGCAACGTCGGTGTCGAGGCGACGGGCGCTGAGTACGTGCTATGCCTCGACGCGGATGATCGCCTCGAAGCCCGTTTTCTGCAGACGTGTGTAGCGGCGCTCGACCTACACCCGTTGGCTGCGATCGCCTATGGAGACATCCTCGGCTTCGATGATGACGGCGCCGTCCAGCAGCTTCGGGAGTGGGATACACGACAGGAGCTCACCGTCAACCTTGTTGGCAGCGCCTCACTGTTTCGCCGCGTGGCATGGGAGCAGGTTGGGGGCTACGACACGGAGATCGGACACGCCGACTGGGATTTCTGGATCGGCTGCATCGCGCACGGCTGGCTCGGCGTCAGGGCTGCGGGGGCGCTGTGGCACTACCGCGTGCATGAGGGCTTGTATTCGCGGCTCCTCGACGAGGACCAGGAGATCAGGGCTCGTATCGTGCTCAAGCATCCGTCGCTCTACAGCGATGGGCAGCGTCGGTGGGCCGTCGGCGTGCTCGAGGCAGATCCGAAGGCCCTGGCGGTAGGGACCCAGATCGGCGTGATACCGGATGCCGCGGCGGCTGCGCGGGCGTTTCGCCCGGCCCGCGGTCGTGGGGCCGCCGGCCCCCGTGACACACCACAGCACGAGGCGGTTGATCGCGCAGAACCGGGCGCAGCGCCGCGTCTGTGCGTCGGCATGTCCACCTACGACGACTTCGACGGCGTGTGGTTCACCGTGCAGGCGATCCGCATGTACCAGACCGAAGTCCTGGCCGACCTTTCGCTGCTCGTGATCGACAACCATCCGGACGGCATCGCCGCGAAGCCACTCCGGGAGCTCGGAAGCTGGATCGCCGACTACCGCTACGTGCCGTTCAGCGGCTACAACGGCACCGCCGTGCGCGACCTGGTGTTCCGTGAGGCCGACGCAGAGATCGTCTGCTGCGTCGACTCGCACGTGCTGCTGGCGCCCGGGGCGCTTGCGGCGCTGCGCGCGTGGTTCGTCGAGCACCCCGACAGCCGTGACCTGCTGCAGGGCCCGCTGCTCCACGACGACCTCGGAAGCTTCGCGGCGACTCACCTCGAGCCGACGTGGGGCGAGGGCATGTTCGGGCAGTGGAGCGTAGATCCGCGCATCGAAGACCCTGGCTGCAAGCCGTTCGAGATCGCGATGCAGGGTCTCGGCGTGTTCGCCTGCCGCCGCGACGCGTGGCCGGGGCTGAACCCGCGGATGCGGGGCTTCGGCGGCGAGGAGGGATACCTTCAAGAGAAGTTCCGCCAGCGCGGCGGGCGCACGATCTGCCACCCCGGGCTGGGATGGGTACACCGCTTCGGCCGGCCGCGCGGCGTCGGATACACGAACAGCTGGGAAGACCGGATCCGCAACTACTACCTCGGCTGGTCGGAGATCGGCTGGGATCCCGCACCGATGGAGGAGCACTTCCGGGAGCTCTTGGCGGACGCGGCTGCAGGACTCTTCGAGCAGGCGCGGATGCAAATCGAGCACCCGCTGAGCGTCTTCGACGCGGTGCTCTGCGTCGCTGAGAACGCCGGCGAGCACACTCATCCGGCCGAGCTGGCGTGGCGCATCGAACATCTGGACCCGCAGCAGGATGCCGGGCTCGCGCGGCGGCGGCTGGCTTGCTGGCGCGAGGCGCTGAGCGAGGCTTCGCGGCGTGGGTATGAGCACGTGCTCGTGACCGAGGATCCGGGCGGCCCCGACGCGGTTGCGATCACGATCGCACCCGCCGAGCTCGCGAGTGAATGGGACGTCTTCATTCTCGCGTCGCCCAGCCGGCTCGAGCAGCCTGGCGAGGCACGCGCAGCCGAACCTCACGGCCCGATGACCGCCGCCGTGCACCGCCGCGCCTACGCACGGATCCTCGCTGAGATCCCGATCGACGAGGCCGACCAGTCGGCCTTCCTGGCGCGGCACGGTGGGCTCGAGGGCTACCTTCTGCGAGCGCTCGCCGACGGTTCGCTGTCGGCACTGCGCGTTCGGCGGGTGGAACCCGAGACAGACCGTCCGCGGGCCGTCGGCGCGCTGGAGATGTCTGAGGTCGATCAGGGGCTTCGCGTCCGCCGCCCCAATTCGACGCGCGAGCACCAGCTCAACAACACCGCGGCGATTGTGCTCGAACTGTCCGACGGCAGCCGATCGGTCGTCGAGGTCGCGCACACCGTCGCCGAGCTGTTCGACCTGCCCGGCGACCCGTTGGCCGAGGTGTCGGAGTGCGTGGAGCGGCTTCGGCGTGTGGGGCTCCTGCTGGCGCCGGCCGCGGTCGCTGCGGCAGACGCGCCGGCCTGAGCTAGCTGCCGGCCCGACAGCGGCCAGCGAGCGCGCTTGTTGATGTCACGGCCGGTCTATGTGGGCGCTTCCGCTTCGGGCCGGGAGCGCGACCGGTCAGTCTCCGCGGTCCCACGACGCGAGCGAACGGCTGCGCTCAGGTGCCGCCGCGGCGGTGGTCACGACGGTGATCGTGATGGTGGTGATGGTGCCTCGGCTTCGCCGTCGTCGACGGGACCGCTGTCGTCGACGGAGGTGGTGTCGTCGACGGGACCGCTGTCGTCGACGGAGGTGGTGTCGTCGACGGGGGTGGTGTCGTCGCCGCGGGCGACGTCGCGGGCGGTGGTGTGGTGGCCGCCGGTGAGGTGGTCGGCGCAGGCGTCGTCGTCGTGGTGGCGGGGGTCTTCGTAGTCGACGGTGCGGGCGTGGTCGATGCCGACGTCGTCGAGGGAACCGGCGTCGTGAGCGGCGGCTGGGTCGTGAACGGAGGCGAGGAGGTCGCGGGCTGGGTTGTGCTCACGACCGTCGTCGTCGCGCACGCCAGCGCAGAAGCGGTGGTGAAGGGATCCAACACCGTGACGACGGGTGCGGCGAAACCGATTGCCGCCATCCGCTTGAGGAACCCGCGACGGTCGTGCGCGCCCGCGCCAGTCTGCTGATCCGGTGCCGGCTCGTCAGGCTGGTTGCTCGGGCCGCCCGTGACCATCGCGGAAAGCTACCACGATTGTACGGCGCGGGCAGCGCAATCTGGCACGAGCGGGTGGCGACGGCGACCGGCTGCACGACGCGAGGATTTCGTCACCCCGACACTAACTTGGCGTCATTTTGGCCTGCAAACGCTGGCCGAACTGCGGGGCGTGACGGTCTTCAATACCGCACCCTGCGCACAGATCCCGCGCTGATCGTTATGGCGGGAGCCGGTCGCTCGTCTCGTGATCATGGCATTGCGGCGTTTGCGTGTCGGCAAAGTTATGGAATCTTCGCTTGCGGTCGATAGGGGTTACGTGCGTGCGCGCGGTTGGAGCTTGTGGCCGAACCCTTTCAAGCGCGCCGGCGCAGGTGTCGGGCGATCCCGACCGCGGTCGGCGGACTCGGTGGCTGTGCGGCTGCTGCTGCCTGGTGTTGCCCTCGCGGTCCTACTGCTTGCGGTGTTCTTTGCGCAGCGCGACGCCACCTCCACGCTGAGTCGGAACGTCCGAGTGCAGGCGAGGGCTGAGCAGGAGGTTTCGCTCGCCTACCAGTCGGAGACGCTGCTGTTGGATCTGGAGACCGGTGTGCGCGGGTTCCTGCTCACGCACGACCGCCGCTTCCTCGAGCCTTGGCAGTCAGCGCGCACGGCGTTTCCCGCGCGTAGCTCGACGTTGGTGGCTCTCGAAGCCCAGAATGGAAGCGTCGACTTGGGGCTGGCGAGGAGGATCGCGAGCGAAGGCGAGTCTTACATCCGCGATTTCGCGGTCCCTCAGATCCTCACGGTCCAGAGGAACCCCACGGGCGCCGTGAACGTAGCTGCAGCTCTGCGAGGCAAGCGGCGCGTGGACGCGCTGCGGCTCATATTCGCCGAGCTGATCAAGCGCAACCAGCAGCCGGCTGCCCCTGCCGAGCTACAGGCCCAGGCGGCCGCCAGCCGGGCGTCGGCCTACGAGTTGGGGGGGTTGGTTGGTGCGCTCGTCTTGCTCGCGGCTTCGGCGCTCTATCTGCGGCGCGCGGTCTTGCGGCCGATCCGGAAGGTCGGGAACGCTGCGGACGATTTGGCAGCGGGAGATCTCTCGGTCCGTGTCGAGCCTGCGTCAGCAACGGAGTTATCGCGTCTGGCAAGCTCGTTCAACGCGATGGCCGACGCGCTGCAGGACGGTCACGGCCGCCTGGAGGATCAGGCCGCCGAGTTTCGACGCTCCGAGGTGTTCCTCGACTCCGTGGTGGAGCACATCCCCAACATGCTGCTGGTCAGGGACGCGCGTGATCTGAAGTTCGTTCGCTTCAACCGGGCGGGGGAGAAGCTGCTCGGCTACTCCAGAGAAGAGCTGCTCGGGAAGAACGCCCACGACGTCTTCGCGGCAGACCTGGCAGAGTCGTCGACGGCCGAGGATCGAGCGACACTCGCGAGCGGCGTGCCGCTCGAAATTGCCGAGGAGGCGGTCCAAACGCGGAACGACGGGGTGCGCTACCTCCACACCACGAAGATCCCCGTTGTCGACGAGCACGGCAAGGCTCAGTATCTGCTTGCTATCTCTGAAGACATCACGGACCGAAAGCGCGGCGACGAGCTGCTCCGCGATGCGAAGGAGCAGGCTGAGCGGGCCAACCGCGCCAAGAGCGAGTTCCTCTCGCGAATGAGCCACGAACTGCGCACTCCCCTGAACTCGATTCTCGGCTTTGGTCATCTACTGGAGATGGATGGCTTGTCCGAGGACCAACTCGAGCCGGTCCATTACATCGTCGAATCGGGACGGCACCTGCTGGAGTTGATCAACGAGGTGCTCGACATTGCGCGCATCGAGGCGGGTAAGGTGACGATCTTCCCCGAGCCGGTCGCCGTGGAGGCGCTGCTGGCGGACGTGGTCGCGGTGGTCTCTCCGATGGCAGCTGAGCGAAACATCCATGTTGAGATTGCTTCGGGTGAGCTCGGGTGTTACATCCGCGCCGACCGCCAGCGCGTGAAGCAGGTGCTGCTGAATCTGCTCTCAAACGCAATCAAGTACAACCGCGAAGGGGGCGAAGTGGGGATCGTCTGCGAGCAGGCCGGCCCGAAACTGCGGATCCGTGTTCGCGACACGGGCCTCGGCATCCCAGCCGGGCGGCTCTCGGAGGTCTTTGCGCCCTTCGAAAGGATCGTCGCAGAGCATGAGGATATTGAAGGGTCAGGGCTTGGCCTGGCTCTCTCCAAGCATCTGATGGAGCTGATGGGGGGAACACTCACCGTCGAGAGTGAGCCCGGGATCGGGTCTACGTTCACAGCGGAGATCGAGCTCGCCGAGGCGACGGAGGCGTCGGACGCCGTCAAGCGCACGCTCGAGAGCCCCGCGAGCGATCAGCTTGACGGCGCCCCCTCAGTTCGGGTCCTGTATATGGAGGACAACGTGGTCAACATCAAGTTGATCGAGCATGTACTCGAGCGCAGACCGGAAATCACGGTCGAAGCGACCATGCAGGGACGGCTCGGCATTGAGCTGGCGCGCCACCATCCGCCCGACGTCATCGTGCTCGACGTGCACCTGCCCGACATGACTGGCGAGCAGGTCCTGGACGCTCTCAAGCAAGACGCGCGTACCGAACGGATACCGGTGATCATCCTCACCGCCGACCTCGGCGCCGACCAAGGACCGCGACTGCTCGAACTCGGCGCCTCCTTCTTCCTGACACACCCACTGGACGTTCCCAGCTTCCTCGCCGCGCTTGACGCGGTTATCCCAGCCGGCGCTCTGGTGCCCAAGTGAACCACGAACTTGACACCCCGGATCCCACGCAGAGCGCTCTACGTGGCATGCGGATCGTCGTCGTGGATGACGAGCAGGCCAACACAGCCCTGCTTACGGGATTGCTGAAGCGCTGGCACTTCACCAGCGTCGTCGCCATCACAGACCCCACCAGAGTTGTGGATGCGTTCGAAGATCTCGTCCCCGACCTCCTCATGCTCGACATCAACATGCCGGTACTCAACGGCTTTGACGTGATGCGCCTGCTCGACCGCTGGACCCACGGCAGCACGCAAGTCCCGGTTCTGGTGCTCACCGCCGATGCCACTGACGAGACCAAGCACCAGGCCTTGAGGCTCGGCGCGCGCGACTTCCTCACGAAGCCGTTTGATCCTGAGGAGGTCAGGCTGCGCGTTTCGAACCTGCTGGAGATGAGGCTGCTTCAGGTCCAGCTGAAAGCCCACGGTGACGATCTCGAAACCCGAGTACGTGAACGCACCCATCAGCTCGAGCTGGCTCGCCTCGAGCTCGTCCATCGTCTCGCGTTGGCCGCCGAGTACCGCGACGACGACACCCACCAGCACGCACAGCGGATCGGCCACGCCGCAGCGCTGCTGGCCGCTGGCCAGGGACTACCGAGTGGCACGGTCGAGCGCATTCGCCTCGCGGCTCCGCTGCACGACATCGGCAAGATCGCGATCCCCGACTCCATCCTTCTCAAACCGGGAAAACTCACCGCGGAAGAGTTCGAGATCATCAAGTCTCACACGTTGATCGGAGCACGAATCCTGGGCGACAGCCGCTCCCAGCTACTGCGCACCGCCGCGGAGATCGCGCTTACACACCACGAGCGCTGGGACGGGGGCGGTTACCCCAGCGGACTGGCAGGAGATGCGATCCCCTTGGCTGGTCGCCTGGTCGCGGTGGCTGACGTATTCGACGCACTGGTCCATCGCCGACCCTACAAGCAGCCGTGGCCAGTTGACGAAGCCGCCGCTGAAATCTTGGGCCAGAGCAGCCGACACTTCGACCCGGCCGTCGTCGAAGTATTCGCAACCCTCGACCATCACGCCCTTGTGGCCGCGGACCAGGTCTCCGCACAGCCGGCAGGCGCTCATCGCGGATCGCCATGACGGTCATCTCATCGGGCCCTGGCGCTCGCGAGAGCGAGGCGGGCCGTGGCGCTCGCAGATGGGCGAGGCTGAGGCGGTGCGCGGCCTCAGCTTGTGCGCATACGGGGCTCGGCTGACTCACCATGCCGCTGCAATAGTGGTTGCCCACGACGCAATCTCGGTGTCGTGCTCGGCATCGAACACGGCTAGTCACGCCTCCCCAGCGGTGGTGAGCGCGGTCAGGTAGTAGGTGACGCGCACGCGTGCCTGATCGACGATGACGCCAGGACCGTCAGGGTCGCGCCGTTCGCGATCGCAGCTGATCGGCTCCGAGCGTGGCGTGGGCGTGACGTGCGGAGGTACCTCGGGTTCAGGGCGACGCCGGACGAACAGGTCGCGACGCGGTCGGATGCACCTCGCGAGGATTTCGGTCACTCAGACGGTCGCTGGGTGGCGCACGGGCCTGCGGGTTTCGGCCGACACGGACGCGCACGCGCGACCCACAGTTGGGGTCGCGCGTGCATCACGAAGTGTGAGTTGTCAGTGCAGCAGGCGCAGCGTGTTGAGCCCGTCGTCGACGTACAGCAAGCCCTTTCCGCCGGGGGCGATTGCGAGGCCGAACAGCGACCCGGCGCCGCTCTTCGCGTCGCCGGCGACGGTTGCGATCTGATGTCCGGCGGGCGTCGTCTCGACGATGTTCCCGTCACTCGCGTTGGTTGTCAGGATGTCCCCGTTGTCTGCCAGGATCAGCCCGAGCGGCTGTTTGAGATGTCCGCCCGAGGAGAGCGTGATGTCCTTGTCGGCGAGCGGTGTGGTGCGCGTCATCGCGTTCGGAATCGCGATGATCCTGTTTTCGAGCGTGTCGGCGACGTAGAGCGTCCCGTTCTTGGCCAGCGCGACGCCGGTCGGTCCGATCACGAGCGCCGCCTTATCGTCGCGCCACGGGATGTCGTTCGCGACGACCTGCTCGCTTTGGACCTTCGGAGCGTGCCCGGCTGCCGAGCTGAGGCGAATCCGCAGGACAGTCGAGTTATCGATCGTCGTCAACCCTTCGCGGGCGCCGCCGTTGAGCACGTTGCTCACGAACAGCGTCGTGGTCGAGCCTTGTGTCACAGAGGCCATGTCCCATGGGCCCTGGATGTTGTTGCCGGCGATCGTTTCGACCGCTGTGCCCTTGCTGTTGAGCACGATCAAGCAGCCGTACTGTGCGGTGGCCGACATGCCGTTGGTCGTTGGCAGACTGCCGACGACGACGTAGCCGCCCTGCAGGACGCTCAGTGCCGTGGTCAAGCCAACGCCTCCGGGGCACGCTCCGGGCAGCGTCTTCGCATTGATGGTTGCGAACACCGACAAGCTTCCGCTCGGCGTCAGCTGAACGATGGTCGTTCCAGTTCCCTGGTTGTTTGACTTGGCGTTGAAGTTGCTGATGAGGAAGTCGCCGGCCTTGAGCGAACCGGCGCTGGTTGGCACGACCGCAAGCCCGTAGGGGTTTATGTCGCCGTTCGACGGGACGGTTGAACCGATCGTGCTGACGGTGTGCAGCGAGGAGAGGAAGGCGCTGGATGTGGCGCTCGCGTGCGCCCTGGGCGGTGTGGCGCCGGAGGCGGCGCCGCGGCTTGACGCAGCGAGCGCAGCGACGGCAAGGCCGGCGCCGGCCAAGGCGAGAAGAGAGGGCTTCGACACTGGAGGGATCTCCTGTCAGTCTTGATGGCAGAGGTGTACGGACTAGGAGACTCCGCGCACCGCGTTTCCTTCCCGATCGAGTCGCAGGTTCTCGCGGTGGGTGCCACTTCCGACGCCCGGATCCGCCCGTCAGCAGTCGCCCGCGGCGACATCTGCCGGGCCACTCGACTGCGCCGCTTGGTGTGCTCGCGTTAGACCCGCGGCTATGCGGGTACGCCGGAGAGGCGTTCGTGGATAAGGCGCACGACCATCGCTCCCTCGCCGACCGCGGTGGCGCAGCGCTTTACCGATCCTGATCGCACGTCGCCAGCGGCGTAGATCCCGGGCACGCTGGTCTCGAGCAGGTTGGCGGCGCCAGCGTTGGCGCCGGTTAGCACGAAGCCGTTGTCGTCGCGCGCCACGACGTCGCCCAGCCAGTCGGTGCAGGGAGCCGCACCAAGGAAGAGAAAGAGGAAGGAGAACCCCAGCCGCTCGCCGTCGCGCAAAGTGACCGCCTCGAGCTCCCCGTTGCTGCCGTGCAACTCTGCGACCTCGCTGCGGTCGCGTACCGCGACGCCGTAGCGCTCGAGTTCGAGCACCAGGTAGTCGGACATCGTCTCGCGCACGTCGGAGCGGCGATGCAGCAGCGTCACGAGCGCACCGCCGCGCGCCAGCCAGACAGCCGCCTGTGCCGCCGAGTTGCCGCCGCCGATCACGCCCACCCGGGCGGCACCGCAGCGCTGTGCCTCGGGCGGGCCCGCGGCGTAGAAGACGCTGACGCCCTCGTAGTCCGCAATGTTGGCGACCGGTGGACGGCGATAGTCGGCGCCCGTCGCCAGCACGACAGCCCGTGCCGCGATCTCGTGGTCGTCCTCCAAACGCACGATGTGGCGATCGGACCCGGGTTCGAGCGCCACGGCGCGG
>PMKB01000014.1 GCA_003157595.1 Solirubrobacterales bacterium | reverse complement strand
CTTGCTGTACCTGATGATCGAGGCGATCGACCGGGTATGACCACGCTCGGCTACTTCGTCGCGCATATGAGCGCCGCGGACTTCTTCGGGCTGCTGGTATCAGTCGCGATCGTTGGGTATCTCCTGTACGCGCTGGTGCGCGGCGAGCGGTTCTAGGTCATGACGCTCCAGGGCTGGCTTCAGATCGTCGTGTTCTTCGCGATCGTGGTGGCGATCACGCCGCTGCTCGGGGGGTACATGGCGCGGGTGTTCACGGGCCAGCACGTGCACCTTGCCCGCGTCGTGGGCCCAGTGGAGCGAGGCATCTACCGGGTGCTTCGCGTCGACGTGGAACGCGAGCAGGACTGGAAGTCCTATGCGGCCAGTGTGCTGCTGTTCTCGCTGGCGGGATGGCTGTTGCTTTATCTGATTCTCCGCACGCAGAGCCTTCAGCCCTTCAATCCTGAGGGTTTCCATTCGATGCCGTGGAATGTGACTTTCAACACGGTCACGTCGTTTCTGACCAACACCAACTGGCAGTACTACGGCGGCGAGACGACGCTGTCGTATTTCAGCCAGATGGTGGGGCTGACGGTGCAGAACTTCGTCTCGGCGGCCGTGGGCATCTGCGTTGCCGTGGCGCTGATCCGCGGGATCGTCGGACGCAACGGCAACGGCTTGGGCAATTTCTGGCAGGACGTCGTGCGCACGGTGCTGTATGTGTTGTTGCCGATCTCGGTGGTCGGGGCGCTCGTGCTCGTCTCGCAGGGCACGATTCAGACCCTCGGCCACTACTTGAGCTTCACCGGCCTGACCGGCTTGGGCGGGCACACTGCTGTGGGCCCGGTGGCTTCGCAGGAGGTGATCAAGAACTTGGGCACGAACGGTGGCGGGTTCTTCAACACCAACGCAGCGCACCCGTTCGAGAACCCAACCGGTTTCACGAACATCTTCGAGATCTTGCTCGTGTTCTCGATCCCGGCGGCCCTGACGGCGACCTATGGGCGGATGGTCGGGAGCCGTCGCCAGGGCTGGGCTCTGTTCGCGGCGATGGCCGTGATGTTCGCCGCGGGCGTCGGCGTCCTGTACGCCTCCGAGGCACACGGGACCCCAGCGCAGCACGCTGCGGGACTGCACACACAGGTGGTCGCGAACTCGACGGGCGGGAACATGGAGGGCAAGGAGCAGCGCTTCGGAATCGCCGGCTCCGCACTCTTCAACACCGTCACGACGGACACTTCAACCGGGGCAGTGGACGCGTCGTTTGACTCGTTGAGCGGGCTGGGTGGCGCCGTGCCGATGGCGAATCTGGCGACCGGCGAGGTTATCTTCGGCGGCGTCGGCAGCGGACTGTACGTGATGTTGCTCTACGTACTGCTTGCCGTGTTTATCGGCGGGCTGATGGTCGGACGGACCCCGGAGCTGCTCGGCAAGAAGATCGAGGCGCGGGAGATCAAGCTCGCTTCGGTGGGGATCTTGATCACCCCACTGACCGCGCTGATATCGACTGCTTTAGCGATTGCAGATCACGCCGGGCGCGTGTCGATCTTCAACAGCGGGCCGCAGGGGTTCTCAGAAACCTTCTACGCCTATCTGTCGCAGTCCAACAACAACGGTTCGGCGTTCGCCGGCTACACCGGCTTCATCCAGCCCACCGCGGGCAACGTTGGCTCCCATGGCATCACCTTCGCCGACCTGCTCGGCAGCTTCGACTTGGCCTTTGCCCGCTACGCGCCAATCCTCTTCGTCCTGGCCGTCGCGGGGTCGCTGGCCGGCAAGCGTGTGAGCCCGGTGGGCCTGGGCACGATGCGCACCGATAACCCCACATTCATCGTGCTGCTGATCGGCGTGGTCATCTTGGTCGGCGCGTTGACGTTCTTCCCTGCGCTGCTCCTCGGGCCGATCGTTCAGGCCCTCACCGGACACCTCTTCTGACATGCACATTCGCCAAAACGCCCTCACCGCCGTGCTCGCGATGATCGTCATGACGGTCCTGCTCGGTATTGCCTATCCCTTGGCCATCACCGGTATCAGCCAGGTTGCGTTCCCCGGTAACGCCAACGGCCAGCAGGTCAAGGTGGGTGGTCGACTGGTCGGCTCGAAGCTCATCGGCCAGCAGTTCGCCGATGTCGTGACGGGCAAGAACGGCAAGGTCGAGCTCGACAAGAACGGCAATCCGGTCACCACACCCGACCCACGCTACTTCCAGACTCGCCCCTCGGCAACCACGCCGCCAGACAATGCCGCCGCCACGACGTTCTCCAATCTCGGCCCCAACAACCTGACCACCGAGCAGGAGATCGCCGCCAACATCAAGGCCTACCTGGCACTGGAGCGACCCTACGACCCAGGCCTCACCGCCGCGAAGGTCCCCGTCGACGCCGCCGACAGCTCGGCCTCGGGCGTGGACCCAGATATCTCGGTGGCCAACGCGCGCATCCAGGCGCATCGCATCGCCGCAGTCCGCCACCTCACGCTGCGCACGGTCGACCAGCTCGTCGCCACCTACACGACCGGGCGATCGCTCGGCATCTTCGGCGAACCCGGCGTCAACGTGCTCGAACTCAACCTCGCACTCAACCGCATCTCAGGGAGCAGGTAGGAAGATGTCAACGCAACTGACAACCTCGGAGCGGCGCGCGATCTCGCTGTTCCGTCGTGACATCGTCGTGCGCGCGCTGCTCGACAGCCTGAAGAAGCTCGATCCGCGCGTGCAGCTCCGCAACCCGGTGATGTTCGTCGTCGAGATCGGCGCGGTGATCACGACGATCACCTGGTTCATCCAGCTCGGCGGCGGGCAGGCCCTCGGTGGCCACGACCCGTCGTGGTACACGTTCACGATCTCGGTTTGGCTGTGGCTGACAGTCGTGTTCGCGAACATGGCCGAGGCGTTCGCCGAGGGCCGCGGACGCGCCCAGGCCGACACGCTGCGCGCGATGCGCAAGGAGACGATCGCGACGATGCAGGACGGGACCACCCGCGCGGCCGCGGAGCTTCGGCGCGGCGACATCGTCGTCGTCGACACCGGCGAACTGATCCCGGGTGACGGCACCGTGATCGAGGGCATCGCGACGGTCGACGAGTCGGCGATCACCGGCGAGTCCGCCCCGGTGATCCGCGAGTCTGGCGGCGACCGCAGCGCGGTAACCGGGGGGACTCGTGTGACCTCCGATCGGCTCGTCGTCGAGATCACTCAGATACCGGGCCACTCGTTTCTCGACCGCATGATCGCGCTTGTCGAGGGCGCCGAGCGTCGAAAGACACCGAACGAGATCGCGCTGGGCATCCTGCTTGCCGCATTGACGCTGGTGTTCGTCGTCGTGGTCGGCGCGCTTCGCCCGTTCGGCCTGTTCGCGCACACGGCGATCTCCGAAACAACCCTGATCTCCCTGCTCGTCGCTCTGATCCCGACCACGATCGGTGCGCTGCTCTCGGCAATCGGGATCGCCGGCATGGACCGCCTCGTGCGCCGCAACGTGCTCGCGCTCTCCGGGCGCGCGGTCGAGGCCTCGGGCGACGTCGACGTGCTCCTGCTCGATAAGACCGGCACGATC
>PMKB01000137.1 GCA_003157595.1 Solirubrobacterales bacterium | reverse complement strand
CTGGCGCACAGACGAGTACTCGCCGTTCCTGTACCGCGGCGGGTTCGTGCTGCTGTCGCTGGCCGTGGTCATGGTTCTCGCCGCGCTCGTGCACCCATCCTGCCGGCTGGGCCGCGTGCTCGGCGTCGGGCCCCTGCGCTGGATCGGGGTGCGCTCCTACGGCATCTACCTCTGGCATGTGCCGATCCTCGTTCTGACAACCCCGGCCGCCCAGCACGACACCCAGCTCTGGCGCGCCGCACTCCAGGTCGCGGCGACGCTGATCGTGGCGGGGCTGTCATGGCGATTTGTGGAGCAGCCGATCCGCCGTGGGGCGCTCACACGCCTGTGGAGGCGGCTGCGTTCCGTCGGCTGGCGCCAGACGCTCCCCCGCCACGGCTTTGCAGCGATCGCAGGTTCGCTCGCCCTGCTCGCCGCCACCGGCATCGCATTCGCCGCCGGCCTCGGCCACGCCCACCGCCCCGCCACCGCAGCGTCCACGATCTCGCCAGCGAGCGCGTCGGCTACCCCAACGGCGTCCACTCCACCACCGCTCACCCCGCCGACGTCGCCCGCCCCCACCTCAGCCGTGGCGGTCGGCGAGAANNGCGGTGATCCACATCGGCGATTCCACCTCGGACGGCCTTACCTCGCCCGAGTACCTGCCGATCGCAAGCGAGCGCATCGATGCCCAGTACGCCCTGGTCGGCGTGAAGGTCGAGCATTTCGAGATCTCGGGTGCGCGGTCGATCGTCGAGACCTACGAGGGCCTGCCCAACGCCCAGACCGTCGCGCAAGCCTGGAAGCAGGACGGCTACCACGGCTGCTGGGTGCTCGCGCTCGGCACCAACGACACCGCCAACGTCTACGTCGGCTCCAACGTCGGACGGCTGGCGCGAATCCAGCGCATGATGTCCACGATCGGCAAACAACCCGTCATGTGGGTGAACGTGAAGACGCTGCTCAGCAGCGGCCCCTACAGCGAGCAGAACATGGACCTCTGGAACAACGCCCTGCTCCAAGCCTGCCACGAATACCCCAACATGCGCGTGTTCGACTGGGCAAGCGTAGTCGAGGACGCCTGGTACATAGACGACGGCATCCACTACAACACCCCCGGCTACGCCGCCCGCAGCCACCTGATCGCGCAGGCCCTCGCCCACGCGTTTCCCGCCCACGGCAGCCACCCAGCCTGCCTCGTGCGCTGACACGCAGCGACCCGGCACGCTCAGGCCGGCTCTACCCGCTAGCTTGGCCATGACGCCAGAATGCCACGGACTCGAGTGGCGGCCGCTCGAACGAGTACAGGAGCCCGGCCTCGATCAGTTCTTGATCCAGCCCCGCCCCAGGCCACACGCCTGCAGCCTCACATACGCGCGATCATTCGGCGAGCGGTGCGCCGCTCACGTGGCCGAGCTGAGCAGATCGACGTGAGTCGCTCGCTCGCGGCCCGCGAGCCGAGGCCGTGACGGCGGCCAACGCCGTGCCTCACGGGCTCACCTTGAACGGGGGACCCAGGAGTCGAACCTGACGCTGCGGTTTTGGAGACCGTAACGCACACGCCCTTCGCCCAGTGTTTACAGGCCCAAACGACGCCAAGTGACCGGCAAAGTGACCGAAAACCTCTCGACTTACAAAAGTTGGCGTTCGCGCCGGTCACGAAGAAGCGATCAAACCGCTGCGCCCCACCCGCGCCGGGCGCGTCAGCCCACCGGAAGGGCGAGCACCCGCGCGAGCTGGTGGCCTCTGAGCAGGACACACGCAAAGTGTTCGCGCGAGAATCAGCGCGACACGGGGCCTCTCTGTTCCGCTTTCGGAGTCAGGAAGGCGTCGAGCTGTTCACGCGCGAGCTCGAGGTCACCGGGAAGGAGATGCGTATATCGCGCCTGCGTGATTGCAGCGGCACCATCCTGGCGGCGCGGAGCAGCGTGCCCCATCAGTCGCGATGCGACTACGGGACGCACGCCGGCAGCGTCGAGCCATGTCGCGAATGAATGACGACACTCGTGCGCCGTGATCCTGACGAGCCCGGCGGCGTTCCAGCGTTCGTCGGCCCGCGCCTGTAATGCCTCGAAGGACAACATCCCGCTGTTGCGTCCGCCAGGCTTCGAACCCGGGCACAGCAGCTCCGAGTCCTCAGGCCGGCCGCGCTCGAGCAGCGCGCGACGCGCGATGATCTTCAGCGGCTTGGCGAGCGGTACGGCACGCTGCGCCGCGCGCGACTTACGACCACGCTCGTCCGCGCCCAAGTAGATGACGCCAAGCTTGAGGTCGATGTCATTGACCCGGGCGTAACGGATTTCCGCTCGCCGAGCGCCAGCGTAGCCAGCGATCGCAAACGCCAAAATATCCGGGGCATCGAGAGCGCTGAGGAGGCGGCTCAGTTCGCGCGGTGTGGCCACGCGATCGCGGGGCACAGAATCCATCGCCGGAAGCTGTACAAGCGCGGCCGGATCGTGATAGACGAGCTCGCGCGCTTGAGCCCATCTGTAGAGCGAATGGATGGCGTTGACCACTGACCTAACGCGGCTCCCTGACAGCGTTGGCGCGATTGCGTCAACCAGCTGCTGGACGTCGCGGCGACGAACGTCGCCGATCCGCTTTGCGCCGAGCGACGCCTCAACTTGGTTCTCGAGCGCGCCTTTTAGATCGCGGATCGCCGAGGGCTTGTACCGGCGTCCCTGCTTGTTCAATGCCACTCCGTCGCCGGCTGCGCGGAGAAACGACTCGATCGCCGCCTTGACGCGCATCGACTCGCTTGCCGGGAGCGTTCCGGCACGAAGGTCGCGGATGAGATCGTCCCGGGCAGTCCGTGCTTCCGCCGGTGTCGCCAGGAAGGGCGTCGCTCTGGACTTACTGGCGTCGCGGTCGTATGCCTTCCCCCAATACGAGGGTTTGCAGCTACACCGCCTGGACCGCTCGATGGCGCACCCGGTCTTATGGCGTGCGTAAACGCCTTGGTAGCGAGTCTTGGTGTCCCTGGGCACGCCGGTCACGCTGAGCCGGGCCGGGTTTGACGGAG
>PMKB01000060.1 GCA_003157595.1 Solirubrobacterales bacterium | reverse complement strand
CGGCGCCGAGCGTCGCGGCGGCGAAGGCCGACCTGAGCCCGGGCGCGCCGAGCCTCGCCGAGGTCAAGCGCGCGCTGGCGCGCGAGCGCCACCTCCAGCGCGAGCAGACCGCCGGAGCCGGCGCCGGCGGCTACATCGATCCGCTCACCGGCGTCCTCACACCGGTCAACGTGGTGCCGCTGAAGATCAGCGAGGTGATCGCCGGCGGCAACGCGATCACCGACTTCCCCTACGTCTACGGCGGCGGCCACGTTTCGTTCATCGATCGCGCCTACGACTGCTCGGGCTCGGTCAGCTACGCGCTCGCCGCCGCGGGCCTGATCGGCGCGCCGGAGACCTCGGGCCAGCTCGAGCGCTGGGGCGTCCCCGGCCCGGGCCGCTACCTCACGGTCTTCGCCGACGCCGGGCACACCTTCATGATCGTCGACGGCGTGTGGTTCGACACCGCCGGCCGCGCGGGCCCCTTCAGTACGCGCTGGCTGCGGCCGGCCCCGTCGCTGGCGGGCTATGTCGTGCGCCACTATCCGGGCCTCTAGATCTTTTCGGGGCGGCGCATGCGCCGCCCCGTGGGTGGGTGCATGCACCCACCCACGGCCTGGTGCATGCACCAGGCCGAACGGCGAGGGGGCTAGCCGCGCAGCAGCCCCCCGATCACCGCTCCGGCCACGCCGCCGGTCGCGGCGGCGCCCACGTTGGAGCCGGCGCCCTCAGACTCGACGGGCTCGAGGTAGAGCGTCTGGATCGCCAGGCGGCCCGGTCCGGTGAAGCGGTTGTAGGTCATCTTGTGGTCGCCGGCGAACATGCCGGTCTTCAGGCCGAGCGAGACCGACTCGAGCTTGACCGAGTTGTCCTTGTAGAGCCAGCCGCCGGCCTCCACGTCGATCTGCTCGCCGTCGCTCAGTGCGACCTCGAACACGTTGCCCTGGCCGCTGACCCAGACGACCGCGTCACCGCCCGTCGCCTTGAAGTTGTCGATGAAGAAGCCCTGGCCGCCGAGCAGCATGTTGCGCACGCCCTTGACGCGCTCGAAGCTGTACTCGAGGTTGTCGGTCGCGGCGAGGAAGTGATGCTCGCGGACGTTCAGCGACTGGCCCGCAGACAAATGCAACGGGATGCACTGGCCCGGCCAGTCGCGCGAGAAGGCGATCCGCCCGGGCCCCAGCGCCTTGGTGACGAAGAAGTCGAGCCCGGCGATCTTGCGCTTGACCCCACCCGGCAGCTTGCGCAGCTCGATCTTCACGCCGGTCTCCTTCCACAGCAGCGTGTGGTGCTCGAACATCACCGGCTCGTTCGAGAGTTCGATCTGCAGCTCCGGCACCAGCACGCCGCGGATGTGGTAGGTCACACCGGCGAAGCTCTCGTCGGTGATGTTGGTCTTGATCGGCTCAGGCAGGTTCATCCGGGGGCTCCTCGAGGCTCGAGTGGGTGTCGGGTGACGATAGCGCGGGGGTGCGGGCGCGCGGACAGACGTTCCACTACACTCCGTTGACCTCGCGCCGTGGCGGGGTTTTTCCTTGCCCGGCGACAGCAGTGAATTACCGACCTTGGAAGGCTCATGGCCCGCGGAGACGTACGGATCGCTGTGACCCTCGCATGCGAGGATTGCAAGCGCCGCAACTATCAGACGAACAAGAGCAAGCGCAACAACCCGGATCGCATCACGCTGGCAAAGTACTGCCGCTGGTGCCGGCGGCACACAAGCCACCGGGAAACCCGCTAGCTAGTCGTGTCGTGGCGCGTAACCGCCAACGCAATCGCACGCCCCGCCCCGGCCCGCGGGTCGATCCGCTGTTCCCGCAGGGGGCCGGCGGCAAGCCGCCGATCGAGGACGACCCCCCGGTGGCCTTTGCCGACTCGGGCGACGAGGACCTCGGTGCGGCGAGCGCCGCATTCGGCCGGGCGGAGCCGGCCGTCGCCGCCGAGCAGCAGCGCCCGTCCGGCAACCGCATCATCGGCTTCCTTCGCGCAAGCTGGGCGGAGCTGCAGCGGGTCCAATGGCCCGACCGCCAGCAGGTGGCGCAGGCCACCGGCGTCGTGCTCGGCTTCGTCGTGATCACCGGCATCTTCCTCGGCATCGCCGACTACCTCGCCGGCAAGCTCATCAACTTCATCATCTAGGGAACGCGGTCATGTTTCGCTGGTATGTCGTCAACACCTATTCCGGGCACGAGAACAAGGTCAAGCAGAATCTCGAGCACCGCATCGTCTCGCTCGGCCAGCAGCGGGCGGTGCGCTCGGTCGTCGTGCCGACCGAGGCGGTCTCGGAGATGAAGGACAACCAGAAGGTGACCGTCGAGAAGCGCACGATGCCCGGCTATGTGCTGGTCAACATGGAGCTGGACGAGGAATCCTGGACGCTCGTCAAGGGGACGCCCGGGGTGACCGGCTTCGTCGGGGCCTCCAACGAGCCGGTGCCGCTCACCCAGATGGAGGTCGACCGCCTGTTGAAGAAGGAGGTCGCGGTGCGCGAGCGCACGCGCGCCAGCTTCGCGATCGGCGAGTCTGTCAAGGTGATCTCCGGCCCGCTCGCGGACTTCTCCGGCGAGATCTCGGAGATCAACGAGGACGCCGCCCGGCTCAAGGTGCTGGTATCAATCTTCGGGCGCGAGACGCCGGTCGAGGTCGGCTTCGACCAGGTCAAGAAGCTCTAGAGCACGATGGCAAAGAAAGTTCTCACCACGATCAAGCTGCAGGCCGTTGGCGGCGCTGCCTCGCCGGCACCGCCGGTCGGCCCTGCGCTGGGCCAGCACGGCATCAACATCATGGAGTTCTGCAAGGCGTTCAACGCGCAGACCCAGCAGGACGCGGGCACCGTCATCCCGGTCGTGATCACCGTCTATGAGGACCGCTCGTTCACCTTCATCACCAAGACGCCGCCGGCCGCGGACCTGATCCGCAAGGCGCTCTCGCTCGACAAGGGCTCGGCGGAGCCGAATCGCAACAAGGTCGGCACGATCACGCGCGCGCAGCTGCGGACGATCGCCGAGCAGAAGTTCGCCGACCTGAACGCGAACGACCTGGACGCCGCCACGCAGATCATCGCGGGAACGGCGCGCTCAATGGGCGTGGACGTGGTCTGATGGCCGGCCGGGGCAAGCGCATCCTTGAATCTCGTGGCGGCATCGACCCCGAACACGAGCATTCGCCGGCCGAGGCGATCGCCGCGGTCAAGCGCACGGCGAACGCCAAGTTCGACGAGTCGATCGAGGTGCACATCCGCACCGGCCTGAACGTGCGCCACGCCGACGAGCAGCTGCGCGGCACGATCGCGCTGCCCAACGGCCTCGGCCGTGACGTCACCATCGCCGTCTTCGCACAGGGCGACGCGGCGCGCGAAGCGCAGGAGGCGGGCGCGGACTTCGTCGGCGCCGAGGACCTCGCCAAGCGCGTGGAGGAGGGCTTCACCGACTTCGACGTCGCGATCGCGACGCCGGACATGATGCCGATCGTCGGGCGCCTCGGGCGCATTCTCGGGCCGTCCGGGAAGATGCCCAACCCCAAGGTGGGCACGGTCACGACCGACGTTCGCAAGGCCGTCGAGGAGTCCAAGTCCGGCAAGGTCGAGTACCGCACCGACCGGACCGCGATCGTGCACCTGGTGATCGGCAAGCGCAGCTTCGAGGCTCGCGCGCTGCTCGAAAACTACGCGGCGGTGATCGAGGAGGTCATCCGCGCCAAGCCCTCGGCCGCCAAGGGGCGCTACCTGCGCTCGATCACGATCGCCTCAACCCAGGGGCCCGGGATCAAGGTCGATCCCACGCGTACCCGCGACATCGTCGAGGAGGCGCCCGCAGTCGCTGCGTAGCGCCTACTCCGAAGACCCCCGGCGAGCCCTAAGTCCGGGATAGGAGCTTTCATGAACCGAGACCAGAAGGCCGCGGTGATCGAGCAGATCGCCGCCGACATCAAAGCATCGCAGGCCGTTTTCGCGGTCGACTACCGCGGCATCACCGTGGCGCAGGCCGATGCCCTGCGCGCTCGCCTGCGCGACTGCGATGCGAGCTTCCGCGTCGTCAAGAACTCGCTGACCGAGCGGGCCGCCGACCAAGCCGGCGCGCAGGAGCTACGGCCGCTGCTCGAGGGCCCGACCGCGCTGACCTTCATCCGCGGCGACGCCGCCGCGGCCGCCAAGGCGATTTCCGACTTCGCCCGCACGACCCAGCTGCTCGCCTTCAAGGGCGGCCTGATGGACGGCGCCACGCTGTCGGCGGCGGAGGTCGGTCAGATCTCGCGCCTGCCGTCGCGCGAGGTCCTCTACGGACAGCTCGTCGGACTCGTGGCGAGCCCGATAGCCGGGCTCGCCCGCACGCTGGCCGCGCTGATCGGCGGCCTTGCCGTCGGGCTCGGCGGCGTGCTCGAGCAGCGGGGCGGCGTCCCGGCTGAGGCCGCACCGGCGACGGCGGATGCGAGTGAGGACGCGAGCGGGGCCGAGCCCGCGCAGGAGACCGAGGTCCAGGCGCCCGCGGGCGAGGCGGACTCTGCGCCGCAGGCCGAGGCTGAGCCTGCGGCTGAGGCGGACTCTGCGCCGGCGGAGGAGGCTGAGTCTGCGCCCGCGGCGGACTCTGCGCCGGAGGCGGAGGCTGTGCCCGAGCCCGAGGCGGACCCTGCGGTGGAGGCGGAGGCTGAGTCTGCGCCCGAGGCGGACTCTGCGCCCGAGCCCGAGGCGGACCCTGCGGCGGACTCTGCGCCCGAGGCGGACGTCGAGGCGCAGGCGCAGCCGCCCGCGGTGGAGGCGGAGGCTGTGCCGCAGGCGGACGGCGAGGCGGACGGCGAGGCGGACACGACCAACGAGCTTGAGGAGGCCGGCGAGCCGGCCCCCGAAACTGACGAATCAAAGGAGAACTAGCGATGGCTACCAGCACAGAGGCATGGATCGACGAGCTCAAGGGCATCTCGGTGCTCGAGCTCGCGGAGCGGATCAAGGCGCTCGAGGAGGCCTTCGGCGTCTCGGCGACCGCCGTGGCGGCGGCGGCTCCGGCCGGCGGCGGCAGCGGCGCAGCCGAGGAGGAGGCGGAGGAGCAGACGGCCTTCACCGTGCACCTCGCTGCGACCGGCGACAAGAAGATCCAGGTGATCAAGGTCGTGCGGGCGGCGACCGGCCTGGGCCTGAAGGAGGCCAAGGCGCTCGTCGACGAGGCGCCCCGGGCGGTCAAGGAGGGAATCGATCGCGACGAGGCCGACAAGCTCAAGCAGGAGCTGGAAGAGGCCGGCGCCACCGTCGAGATCAAGTAGCCCGGCCATCGCAGTCGGTTGGAGAGGGCCCCGGGAGGCGGGGCCCTCGGTCGTGGGACGTCCGGCCATAACCACCACGAACGCCGCAAATTCCGCTACAGTTGCCATGCCGACCGATAGTCGAAGCCGCTCCGAGCAGTTCACCGCCGCGCCACATACGCGGCGATTGAGGAGCGGGGTCCGTGAGCGTTGGCCGCCCTCGAGGGGGCACAGCTTCGCTGTGCTAGGATTTATTCCTCTGCGCCTTCGCGCTCTCGTTTGTCCGCCTCTCGACCCCTCAGGAGTCGCATCTTGGCTGCTGCCTACGTCCCTCGGACGCGCCGTAACTTCGCGCGTCTGAACAAATCGCTTGACGTCCCGAACCTCATTGACATCCAGCGCCGCTCATTCGAGTGGCTCACCGAGCCCAACAAGGGTGGGCTGCGTGAAACGATCGACGACATCTCGCCGATCGAGGACTACACCGGAAACCTCGCCGTCCAGTTCGGCCAGTTCGTCTTCGACCAGGTCGTCGCCCCGATCGACGAGTGCCGCGAGAAGGACCTCACCTACGCGCGACCGCTGACGGTCACCGTCGCGTTCATCAACCGCGAGACGGGCGAGATCCGCGAGCAGTCGGTGTTCATGGGCGACTTCCCGTGGATGACCGAGCGCGGCACCTTCATCATCAATGGGACCGAGCGCGTCGTCGTGACCCAGCTCGTGCGTTCGCCCGGCGCCTATCTGATGGAGCCGAAGGACCGCGAGAAGCAGGTCTTCGTCGCCAACCTGATGCCGGCCCGCGGCTCCTGGCTCGAGCTGGAGATCGACAAGAAGGGCACCGTCAACGTCCGCATCGACCGCAAGCGCAAGTTCCCGGTCACGGTGCTTCTGCGCGCGATGGGCTACGGCAGCAACGAAGAGCTGCTCGCCCTCTTCGACGACTCGGTCTACATGCGCAACACGGTCGAGAAGGACACCACCGGCTCCCAGGAAGAGGCGCTGGTCGAGCTCTTCCGCAAGCAGCGCCCCGGCGAGCCGCCGACGCTCGACGGCGCCACGGCCATGCTCAAGGGCCTCTTCTTCGACCCCAAGCGCTACGA
>PMKB01000028.1 GCA_003157595.1 Solirubrobacterales bacterium | reverse complement strand
CGCCTTGTCGGTTTCGATCTCCGCGATCGCCTCGCCGAGCGCCACCTCCTCGCCGGAGGCCTTCAGCCACTTGATGATCGTCCCCTCCTCCATCGAGTCGGAGAGGCGAGGCATGACCACTTCGCTCATGCGGCGCGTCCCAGCGTCGCGAGAACCGCCGCCTGGATGCGCTGCTCGTTGGGCAGCGCAGCGTTCTCGAGCTCCTTGGCGTAGGGCAGCGGCACCTCGGCCATCCCGACCCGCTCGACCGGCGCGTCGAGATCGTCGAAGCAGACGTACTGGATGCGCGCGGCGAGCTCGGCGCTGACGCCGTAGGTCGGCCAGCCCTCCTCGATGCATACCGCGCGGCTGGTCTTGGCGACCGAGGCGGCGACGGTCTCCACGTCCAGCGGGCGCAGCGAACGCAGGTCGACGACCTCGGCGCTGATCCCGTGCGTGCGCTCCAGGCGCTCGGCGACGTGCAGCGCGCGCACGGTGGCGTAGGAGTGGGCGATCAGCGTCACGTCGGTGCCCTCGCGGGCGACGGCGGCCAGGCCGATCGGCGTGATGAAGTCGGGGTCGAGCGGCACCTCTCCACGCTCTTTGTAGATCGCGAGGTTCTCGACCACGAGCACCGGGTCATCATCGCGGATCGCGGCCTTGAGCAGGCCCTTGGCGTCCGCCGGCGTGGCCGGGGCCAGCACCTTCAGCCCCGGTGTTCCGGCGAACCATCCCTCGAAGGACTGCGAGTGCTGCGCCGTCAGCTGGTTGCCGGCGCCGTTGGGGGTGCGGATGACCAGCGGGCAGCGAACCTCGCCGCCGAACATCGCGCCGATCTTCGCCGCGTGGTTGACCACCTGGTCCATCGCGACCAGCAGGAAGTTGATCGTCATGATCTCGACGATCGGGCGCTCGCCGAGCATTGCCGCGCCCACGCCGGCGCCGACGAAGCCCTCCTCGGAGATCGGCGTGTCGCGCACCCGGTCGGAGCCGAACTCGCCGAGCAGGCCGGCGGTGACCTTGTAGGCCCCGTCGAACACTCCGACCTCCTCGCCCATCACGAAGACCCGTTCGTCGCGGAGCATCTCTTCGCGCATCGCGAGGCGCAGCGCCTCGCGGTAGGTCATCGTCTCGAAACCGGGCCGATCGACCGGCTCGGCGCGCTGCGGGGGTGCCTGTGTCGTGCTCACTCGCCCAGACCGCCTGCGAAGACGAGCTCGCGCTCGCCGAACGGCGCGCCGGGCAGCATGCCGGCGAACTGCGCCGCGCTGCCGGGTGCATACATGCCGGTCGCGAGCGTGCTGACCGCCGGTGGCGGGCTCGCGACCGAGGCGGCGACAGCCGCTGCGACCTGCTCCTCGGCTGCGCCCATCAGCCCGTCGAGCTCGTCGTCCGAGACGCCCTCCTGCGCGAGCAGCGCGCGCACGCGGAAGATCGGGTCGCGTTGGATGTGCTCGTCGATCTCACCGCGCGTGCGGTAGGCCAGGCCGGCGTCGGCGACGGAATGACCGCGGTGGCGGTAGGTGACCAGCTCCAGCACCGCCGCACGGCGCTCCTCGCGCGCGCCGGCGAGCAGCGTCGCGGACGCCTGCGCGACCGCGAGCAGGTCGTCGCCGTCGACGCGCTCCGCCGGCAGGTCGTAGGAGGCGGCGCGCCGGTAGAGGTCGGTCACTGCGGACGCGCGCTCGACGCTGGTGCCCATGCCGTACTCGTTGTTCATCACCAGGAACACGACGGGCAGCCGCCAGACCGCCGCGAGGTTCAACGACTCGTGCCAGGCGCCCATGTTGACCGCGCCGTCGCCGAGCTCGCACAGAACTGCCTGCGCGCGACCCTGGCGGACGAGGCCCAGCGCAAGGCCGGTGGCGATCGGGAGCTGGCCGGCGACGATGCCCCAGCCACCGTAGTAGCCGCGCGAGACGTCGAGCAGGTGCATCGAGCCGCCGCGGCCGTGCGCGCAGCCGTCTACGCGGCCGAACAGCTCGGCCATCACCGCGTCGGCCGGCACGCCGCGCGCGAGCGCGAAGCCGTGGCAGCGATATCCGGTCACCAGCAGATCGCCGGGGTCCAGCGCGTGCGTCGAACCGACGGTCGCCGCCTCCTGCCCGGACGAGAGGTGGCAGTAGCCGCCGATCCGCGCCGCCTTGTACTGGCGCTCGGCCTCGGTCTCGAAGACCCGGATCAGCAGCATCTGCTCATACAGGCCTCGCAAGGTGCTCGTCGCGATCGACATCAGCCGCGCTCCTCGTCCTGGAAGTAGTCGGGGTGCTGGGCCCGGATCGCCGGCAGCGCGGAGAGCACCATGCGCAGGTGATGGCGCAGCGTGGTCTCCGCCGCGTCGGGGTCGCGGCGCTCGAGCGCCTCGAGCACCTCGCGGTGCTCGGCCACCATCTCGTCGAGGTAGTGCGGCTGCGGCAGGCTCAGCCGGCGCACGCGGTTGAGGTGGCCCTTGACCCGCTGCGCGACCTCCCAGGCGACGGGCCGTCCGGCCAGCTCGCACAGCCCGGCGTGGAACTCGTCGTCGAGCACCGCGAAGCGCCCGTAGTCGCCGTGTCCGACGACCTCGGCCTGGCGGCGCACCAGGCCGGCGAGGGCTGCGAGGTCGCCGTCCTGCGCCCGCGTCGCCGCGAGGCGCACGGCGGCGCACTCGAGCGATTCGCGGATGAACTGGGCGTCCTCGACGGCGGCCGTACTGATGCGGGTCACGAAGGTCCCGAGCTGCGGCACGATCTGGACGAAGCGGTCGTCGCGAAGGCGGATCAGCGCTTCGCGGATCGGCGTGCGGCTGACGGCCAGGCGCTCGGCCAGCTCGTTCTCCGACAGGCGCTGGCCCGGCTCAAGCTCGGTGGCGATGATCGCGTCGCGCAGCGCCCGGTAGGCCTGGCGGCTGGCGGGCCCGCCGGAGTTGCTGGCGTGCAGACGGTCGATGCGCATGTCGCGCAGACGGTCGATGCCAACGTCGGTCACCGCTGCATACTTACATACCAGCGCCTGGCCCGCAACCCGCCCACGCGCTTCCTGCGCGGGGATCCCCGGCCGGCGCGCCGGCGGCTGGTGCTCGGGGCCGCAAAGCTCAGGCGCCGGCCGCGGCGCCCTGGCGTGTGATCGCGCGCTTACCCCAGCGGGCGCGCTCGGCGTAGTCGATCAGCTTCGCGAAGTAGTCGCGCAGGGGCGGTGCGACGAGCCCGAGCGGTCCGAGCACCTCGCGCGCCCGCGCGTCGTCGAGCGTCGCGCCGATCCCGAAATAGGGGACGTACAGATCGGCATCCGCCAGGCGCGAGGCCGGGTCGGCCACGATCCGCGGCGGCTCGCGGCCGAACTGCCGGCAGGCCAGATCGATCAGCTCGGCGTTGGTCGGCGCCGCGGCGCCGGCGACGAGCGCGACCGTGCCGCCGATCGCCGCGTCATCCAAGAGCGCCATCAGGCTGGCGGCGACGTAGTCGACGGGGACGATGTCGGCGACGCCGTCGGGGTCGATCGCGACCTCGTCCATCAATCCGCGCGAGAAGGCGCGCATCGGCCAGTAGATCACGTTGAACGCCGAGGTCCAGCCGCTGCGGCTGTCGCCGACGATGATGCTCGGGCGCGCGATCGCGAGCGGCAGTTCGCGGCCGGCCTCGCTGATCGCCTTCTCGGCCTCGAACTTCGACTGCTCATAGGTGTTGCGAAAGCCCTGGCCGAGATCGAGGTCGGTCTCCTTGAACAACCCGTGGAAGCGGCCGGCGACGTAGGCCGTCGAGATGTGCAGGTGACGACGCAACCGGCCGGTGGCGGCGATCGTCCGGCTCAGCTCGATCATTCGCAGCGCTCCGGCGGTGTTCACCATGCGCGCCTGATCGAGCGAGTTGTCGAACGAGATCGACGCCGCGCAGTGCACGACCGCGGTGACGCTCGAGATCAGCGCGTCGCGATCGGCGGCGGCGAGCCCGAGATCCGGCGCCGCCACGTCGCCGGCGACCGCACTGACCCGCTCGAGCGAGCCGGGCGGCTCGTCGTACAGGCGCGCGATGACGGTCGCCAGGCGCTCACTCGCGGCGGCCGCCGACGGGGCCCGGATCAGGCAGATCACCTCGCGCTCGCCCTGCTCGAGCAGTCGCGCGAGCAGCTCCATCCCGAGGAACCCGGTGGCGCCTGTGAGAAGGACGGTGTCGCTCACCGCACGACCGCGCCCATCGCGTGAAAACCCCCGTCGACGTGCAGGATCTCGCCGGTTATCGCGCGCGCATGGTCGCTCAGCAGAAAGCAGACGGCGGCGGCGACCGGAGCCGCGTCACGCGTATCCCAGCCCAGCGGGGCGCCCGTGTGCCACATCGACGCGAGCTGGTCGAAGCCCGGGATCCCGCCGGCCGCGATCGTCTCGATCGGGCCCGCCGAGACGAGGTTCACGCGCACGCCGCGCGGTCCGAGGTCGCGCGCCAGATAGCGCGACACGCTCTCGAGCGCCGCCTTGGCCACGCCCATCCAGTCATACACCGGCCAGGCGACGCTGGCGTCGAAGTCCAGGCCGACGACCGAGCCGCCGTGCTTCCCGGTTTCGAGTAGCGGCGCGAGCGCGCCGGCCAGCGCCTTGAGCGAAAAGGCGCTGGTCTCGAAGGCCGTGATCGCGCTGGCGGCCGGCGTGTTCATGAAGCCGCCGCCGAGCGCGTCGGGGGGGGCGAAGGCGATCGCGTGCAGCACTCCGTCCAGCTCGCCCCAGCGCGCGTCAAGCTCCGCCGCGACCCGCGCGAGGTCGGCGGGCTGGTTCACGTCGAGCTCCAGCACGTCGGGCGGATCCGGCAGATGCTTGGCGGCGCGCGTCGTCAGGCCCATCCCGCGGCCGAAGCCGCTGAGCACGATCTCGGCTCCGCTCTCCTGCGCCTGGCGGGCGACCTCGAAGGCGATCGACCCCCGCGTCAGCACTCCGGTGATCAGCAGCCGCTTGCCGCTCAGCAAGCTCACAGGGGAATGTTCCCCGCCGGCCAGCGCCGCAGCGACGCGGAGTCAAGCGCCCCCAGCGCGGCCGCGACGCGGGCGCGTGTCTCGCTCGGCGCGATCACCTCATCGACGTGGCCGTCGGCGGTGGCCGCGCCGGGGTGCAGATGCTCAGCCGCGTAGCGGGAGGCGAACGCGTCGCGTGCAGCGACCGGATCGGCCGCCGCCTCGATCTCGCGACGGTGGATGATCTCGACGGCCTGCGAGGCGCCCATCACGCCGAGCTGTGCCGACGGCCAGGCGAAGACGAAGTCGGCGCCGAGGTCCTTGCTGTTCATCGCGATGAACGCGCCGCCGAAGGCCTTGCGCAGGATCACAGTGACGCGCGGGACCGTGCACTCCGAGAAGGCGTAGACGAGCTTTGCGCCCTGGCGGATCACGCCCTGCTTCTCCTGCTTGGTGCCGGGCAAGAAGCCCGGGGTGTCGACGAGCACCAGCAGCGGGATGTTGAAGAGATTGCACGTCCGCACGAAGCGCGCGGCCTTCTGCGAGGCGTCCACGTCCAGCACCCCGCCGAGGTAGCGCGGTTGGTTGGCGACGATCCCGATCGAGCGCCCGTCGAGGCGCCCGAACGCGCAGACGACGTTGCGCGCCCAACGGGGCGAGATCTCGAGCATGCGGCCGCCGTCCAGCAACGCCCGCGCGACCTCGCGCACGTCGTAGACCTTGCGGTCCTCGCGCGGCACGGCGCTGTCCGGGAGGTGGCCGGGCGGGTCGATCGTCGGCCAGCGCAGCGGACGCTCCTCGCAGTGCTGAGGCAGGTAGTCGAGCAGGTCGCGCGCGAGCAGCGCCGCGTCCACGTCGGTCGGCGCGACGAGGTGGCAGACGCCGTTTCGCTCGTGAATTCGGGGACCGCCGAGCGTGGCCTGGTCGACGTCCTCGCCGGTGACCTTGGCGACGACGCCGGGGCCGGTCAGGAACATGCTCGCGCTCTCGGTCATGATCACGAAGTCGGTCAGCGCCGGGGCGTAGGAGCCCCCGCCCGCCGAGGGGCCGCAGATCACCGAGATCTGCGGCACGTGCCCGGAAAGCGCGACGTGCTTGCGGAAGATCCTGGCGTAGCCGCTGAGCGCCGCCAGGCCCTCCTGCATGCGGGCTCCGGCCGACTCGACGAATCCGATCACCGGGACGCGCGAGCGTTCGGCGAGCTCGAGCACGGCGACGACCGTGTCGGCGTGAGCCTCCCCAAGCGAGCCGCCCGCGAACGACGCGTCCTGGGCGAACACCGCGACCACGCGGCCATCGACGCGTCCGCTGGCGCCGAGCACACCATCGCCGGGTCGCGCCTTCTCGCCCATGCGCCGCGAGAGCACCTCGGTGCGCAGCAAATCGAGCGAGCCCGGGTCGCAGAGCACCTCGAGGCGCTCCATCGGGGTCAGTCGCTCTTCGGGTCGTGGGACGAGTGCAAGCGTCATGTTGCCTCCAGGCACAGCACGGCGTTGTGGCCGCCGAAGCCGAATGAATTGGAGATCGCGATCGGCCGCCGCCCGTCGCTCAGGTCGAGTGGTCTCGCGCGGTCCGGTACGTAGTCGAGGTCGAGCTCTGGATCGCGCTCGGCCCAGCCGAGCGTAGGCGGAATCAGCTTGGCGCGCAACGCGAGGATCGTCGCCACGGCCTCGACCGCACCGCCGGCCCCGAGCAGATGGCCGATCGCGGACTTGGTCGAGGACACCGGGATCGCCTTCGCATGCTTGCCCAGTGCCGTCTTCAGCGCGATCGTCTCAGCGCGGTCGTTCAGCGGCGTCGAGGTACCGTGCGCGTTGACGTAGACGATCTCCGTCGGCGCCACGCCCGCATCCTCGAGTGCGCGCGTGATCGCAGCGGCGGCGCCCTCGCCGGTCGGGTGCGGAGCGGTGAGGTGGTGGGCGTCGGCGGTCGCCCCGTAGCCGCGTGCCACGGCCAGGATCCGCGCGCCCCGCGCGCGGGCGGCCTCGCCATCCTCGAGCACGAGCACGCCGGCCCCCTCGCCCATCACGAAGCCGTCGCGCGCGAGATCGAACGGCCGCGCCGCCGTTGCCGGGTCGGGATTACGCGACATCGCGCCCAGATTATTCCACGCCGCATACACGGCCGGCACAAACAGGCTGTCCACGCCGCCGCAGAGCACCTGGTCCGCGTACCCGTCGCGAATCATCCTCCAGCCCATGCCGATCGCGATCGGCATGG
>PMKB01000092.1 GCA_003157595.1 Solirubrobacterales bacterium | reverse complement strand
GCCAGCTGGAACTGATCGACACCCTTGCGGCGTCGGGCCGCGAGGAATTCACGTTCGAGGAGGCCAAGGGCACCCTCGGTCGCTCCCCGACATCGACGGCAAACACCCTCCGGCTGCTTCGCCGAAAGGGCCTCGTCGATCGCCTCAGCCGTGGGCATTACGCGATCCGACCGCTCGGCTCGCTCGGGACTTCGACCGCTACAGATGATCTTCCCTTGGCTATCGGAGCGGCGTTCGGAGACCGCGAACACCGCATCGCGTACCTGACTGCGCTGAGCGAGCACGGATTGCTCACTCATCCCGTCCGAACGGTCTTCGTCGCGTGCACCCAACAAGTTCGCATCCCGACGGTTAGTCGCCGGCCCCTGCGGGTCATCGTCGAGCGCAAGGAGACCATCCATCTCGAGGCCGAGGTTGTTGGGCGCTCTTGGCGCTCGACAGTCGACCGGGCGCTCTTCGAATGCGCCCTCCGCGTCGATCTGATCGGGGGCGCAGAACGACTCGCAGAGGCATTCGCGCGCGGAGCACCAGAAGTGGACCCGACGAGCCTCACGCTGCTCGCCGACGCCTTCGGTGCACGCGGGTTCGCTGCCGAGCGTCGCCTCGCATCGCTCGCCCGAGCGCTCGCTCTTCCGCTCGCACTCGAGCCTCACGTCGACCCGCAGCAGCCGATCATCCGCCTCGACCCCCGCACCGAGCGCGTCGAATGGATCGACGACAGATTCCGCGTTGGTTGGAGCACCACCGTCGACGAGCTGCGAGCCGTCGTCGCGAATTAGTCGTGCTGACTCGCCATGCCGTCACTCGCAGAGCCGACCAAGATGGAGTTGACGCGGCAGTGGCGGAACGGGACTACGTCCTCGCCCACATCGTCGGCCAACTCCATCGTGCCAGGCCAACGGACGGAGGCAGCCTGGTCTTCAAGGGTGGGACTGCACTCCGGTTCGTCCACGTCGCCGACTACCGCTACTCCGCCGACCTCGATTTCAGCGTAATCGGAGGAGCTCAAGCACCGGCGCTCGCGGCCCTTCGCGAGGTGCTCGATGCAGCAAAGCGCCACGCAGAGCTCCCCCACCTCGAGCTCACCGCCGCTACCACTCCCGCCGTCGCCTACGTCGGTCCCCTCGGAGCCGCCAAACCACGGAACATCAAACTCGACATCGCGATCGACGAACACGTCGAGTCCGTGGAACAGCGGACGATCTCCCCTATCTGGCCCGACCTGCCCGACCCGATCGCCTTCGACGTCTACTCCCTCGACGAGATCGCAGCCGAAAAGCTGCGCTGCGTAATCCAGCGCGTGCAATGCCGCGACCTCTACGACCTCTTCCGACTCGTCGAGGACATGAACGTGTCCGTCGCAGTGGTTAGGCCGCTGTTTGAGCGGAAGGCTCTGGCGAAGGGACTCGATCCCAGCTCGTTCCGCGACCGCTTCGACGACCGCCTCGAGCGATACAAGCCGCGTTGGAACGACGAGATGCGTGACCACCTCGCCGACACACCGCGCTTCACGGATGTTGTGCGCGTCGTTCGCCGACAACTCCGCGATGCCGGGTTGCTCAAGTCATGAAGCCGCCTGAATGGCCGGTCGGCCCGCGGGCGACTGGCACGCTACAACCCGAGCCGGCGCTTGAGCGCTCACTGAGGCGAAAGCGGGCATGCTTGGACTCTCCGTGCGCGCTGCGTTCGGAGACGGACGTTGGGTCGGCCGCGTAGATCGTCGCTTGGTCTCGTGAAGAGGCGCACCCTCTGCGGCTGGCGCGGGCGCGGCATCATGGATAACCCGGTGTGCTCCGGCAAGTGGGACAACGCTTTGGCTTTCGTCCTCGTGTGCGGGTGCGCTCGAAGCTCGTGTCGCATACTTCGCAGGAGAGCGTCTCTGTCTCTATCCCGGTCGGCCGTGCCGTTGTGGCAGGCGCCGGGGCTCGCCGCGGGGGCGGCTGTTCTTGAGCGGCGATTTTGGCCGTTGCATATGCGATCCGCTTGTGGAGTTCCTCGACCGCTTCTGGCCGGGTTGCGTCTTGGCCGTAGACCGCGAGGCCTCGCTCTGCCCAGTCCCGCGCTTCGCGCCAGTTCTTCGCCTTCTGGCATCTAATCGCCGCTTGGCGATACATCTCGATCACTGGGACAGAGCCGAACTTGATAAGCAAAGCTGGGCGGATTGTGACCATTTCCGCTTGGTGGCTTCGGCAAATGGCGTCGAACTGGTCCAATGCCCCGTCAACGGTGGTGCGTGCTCGGTACAGGTGGTGCTCGAGCTCGCACAACATGTAGTGTCGGGCGATCGGCTGACGCTCAGCCTCAAGCAGTGAGCGGAGTTCGGTGATCGCGGCAGCGTCGTCTAGCGGAAGTCGGCCATACCAACCTAGGTCGTATTCGGTGTCCTCGATATCAGTCGCGCGCGCTTCCGAGAGTCCAGTCCGGAGCGAACCCACCGAGACTTGATGAGAGGGCAAACCGAAATCGGATGGATCGTGCTGAAGAAACACTCCGAGATATCCAAGCCGGTCGCCGCGCGGGCCGCCGCCGACAACGAGTGCGTGGAACGCAACGCGACCATGGTTCGCAATGAGGCGACGAAGCCCGGGGCCGTACACGACTGCGTCCTCCCGCGACAGATAGCCGACACACTCCCGGTTGACCTGCACCTCGATCGCGTTGGCGTCATGCGGATTGCCGGGATCGGGCAGAAGCTCGGCTAGTGTCTCGTAGCGGATGGGTTGGGTCGTACGCCCGCCTACAACCCGCCATAACTCGTCTTGATAGTGCGACTCGCCGACGACTTCCAGCGTTTCGTGACCTAAATACACTTGCGGCGACAGCGGCGCGACGCGCATCGCCGGCGGTGGCGCGACGCGCACGGGTGGCGGTGGTGGCCGCCGCCGGCCGAACAGGCGGGTCAGAAATCCTGGCATGACGCAGTAGTTGGCGTACGTGGACCGCTACCGGGCTAACACTTGGTGGCAGTACGAAGCTAATTCCGATGTCGGCCCATCGGGCTCACTACTAAAGTCGCGGGCTTGCTGTGTCGATGCCGAAAGCGCAAGCTTGCAACTGCTTATGGGGTGATCCATGCTCGGATGGGTACTGCTCGGCTTCGTGATCGGGGCGATCGTCGGAAGCGTCGCCGTCTGGGTGGGCCTCCGGTCGCGAGCCATGCGTGGACTGGCTGACGACGTAACACGCACTGGCCTAGAGGAGATTCGCGCCTTGGTTGGTCAGCTTGACCAGGCGCGCGCGAAGGACCATGGCGAGATCGCCGAAGCGGTGCGTCTCACGCAGCGCACGGCGCAGCATTTGGCTGGCGCGCTTCGCTCACCCGGCGTCCGTGGGCAATGGGGCGAAGTGCAGCTGGCACGCATCGTGGAGCTGATCGGGTTCAAGGATTTCTGCAGCTTCCAAGTCACCGTGACGGACGACGACGGGATGAGCCAACGCCCGGATTGCGTTGTCGCTTTGCCCAACGGTCGCGAGCTCGTTATCGACGCGAAGGTCCCGCTCGAGCGCTTCCTGAAGGCGCTGGAGACGGACGACGAGGAGCAGCAACGAACAGAGATGGCTGCTTACGGCATGGCTGTTCGCGGCCATGTCAGGCGCCTTGGAGCAAAGGCGTACCAGGACCAGTTCCCCGACCGCGACTTCGTCGTCATGTACTTGCCCTCCGAGGCCCTGTTCAGCGCGGCACTACAACAGGACCCGGAGCTGCTCTCGTTTGCGACCGCGAGCAACGTGATTCTCGCCGGGCCGGCCGCACTCACTGGACTTCTCCGCACCGTTCACGTCGGCTGGCGTGAACAGAACCTCGCAGCTAACGCACGCCAGGTTGCCGATCTCGGTCGCCAGCTCTACAAGCGCCTTGGCATCCTCGGCGGCCATCTGCAAACGCTCGGGCGGCGCCTTAACGGCGCTGTCACCGCCTACAACTCCGCGGTGGGCTCACTTGAGCGTGGCGCGCTCGTCACGGCTCGAAAGTTCAGCGATTACGGACTCGGCAGCCCGGACGATCTTCCTGAACTCGAACCGCTGTCCCAAACTGCGCGGGACATACAGGCTCCGGAGCTAATTGCCGGTGCCACCCAGGGCCAATCGGCTGAGACGCCAGCGCTCGTCGCGCCAGGCAGCTAACAACGCCGCGCGGGCTTCGGCTCACGGTGGCGGCGTTCACCGTCGATGCAGGGCGCAACCGGCACAGACGCCGAATCGCTGCTTATCGCAGCTGCTTCCTGCCCGCCACAGAAGTCGGGCTTGACTCCTCGCTCGAGGCATCGGGCGCGAGGGGAACTCCGAGTCTCCGCAACGACCGACGTCCGCGCGGTTCGACGTTATGGGGCGGCTACAGCGCGGCGACGATTTCCGTTACGTGGCGCACCGCTCCAACTGACCGCAAGCAGGCGCGAAACTGTTGGCGGTCGAAGTGCTCACGTAGTTCATCGACCGAAGCCGTCTTGCAGCGCGTGGAAGACGACCGCATCTGACTCCAGGCGGGCGCCGGGTCTTGCGGAGATTGATGTCTCGTTAGTGTGATGAGTGCGATCGCGGCTATGCCGCGCAGCTCGGGCAGCCAGCTAGGCCGAGGTCATCAGCGGCCCAGGCGTGCACAGCCGCGCTGACTGTTGCGACGTCGTCGAAATCGACCGACTTGTAGATGTGACCGACAAAATCCGTTGGCATGTTCGGCGTTCCCTTGTCTTTCAAGAGCGCGACCCGACGCCCGGTGATCAGCATCGCCCCGACCTCGATCTGCAAGTTGTCGTTGAAGTCGCTCCCGAAGCGCGTCTCGAATAGACCGATGCCGTATTTGCAGGCCCACATGTGTGCGGCGATATTGCCGAACAGTTCGTCGTCGGCGCTACGGTCGGAGGCCAGGTGGAGGCTGAGGCCGTGGTCCCGACACGCGCGGCGAGCCGCCTCGATCACGTCCACCACCGGATCCGGAAGGTCCGCCTCTGCGGTGGCTTTCGGGAAGCGCGTCATGCAAAACACGTTGTTATCGAACGAGAAGGTGTCGAGAAGTCTCGCTATGCCCGCGCGCCACCGAACCGGCGCGAGCTCGGGCGGAATGAGGCCGTGTTGACCATCGTCGAGTTCGGCGCTCCCCACGAGGGCGATCTCTGTCTCGACTCGCGCGACGTCGACATCGCCGACGAGAGCACGCGCCTTCTCGTGGCCCTCCGGTGTTAGCGACCACGACCCGCCGCTGCGCCGTGGCACCGCGTACTGGCTGCTCTTGAGGCGGCTGAGGGCCTGACTGACTCCGCCCAATGACGGGAGCCGCAGGTCTTCCGCCATCGCCGCGACGTCGCTTGCATTGAACCAGCCGTCTCCCGCACGAATCCCCACGAACTGCCCGAGCACGAGGACCCGCAGCGTCGCGTGTGGCAGGCGCTGGATGGTGAGACCAAACGACGAGGAGATCTCAGACGGTGCCAGAGAGCTGCTTCACGATCTCGCCGGCCATCGCGTAGCCCTTGGCGTTCAGCTTGATCTCCCGACTTGGGCCCGAGCCCTTCACGCGAACGCCGTCGCCGTCAATCCCGGCAAGTGCGGACGCGAAGTTGCCTGAGTCGAGCACGCCGCGGTCTTCACACGCCGCACGGAGCACCTTGGTGGCTGTGAATTCCTCGAGGTCGATTGCCTGGCGTGCCGCCGCGACGGCACGCATCACCTGCTGCATAGCCGTCCGCTTCTTCGAGTCGAACGCGGCGTGCGGCACCGTCAAATGGACGCCGTCCTCATCTATGTCGAATACGTGAGCGGCCTGCTCCTCGGTGACAGCCAGCTTGTCCGCGATACGCGCGATCGCCGTACCGGAGTTTGCCGGCTTCTCACCGCCTCCGCCGCTGTCCTCCGAACTCGGCGGTCCCGGTGTCCACGCTGCGCCCGAGACTCCTGCAGTGTGGTCGAACGCCTTCGCGAATGCGACCGCTCTTAGGTCGTCGGGCACGTTGGCCGCGTCGAGCGCGGCGAGTACTTCCTTGAGAACCTCAGGCAGTGCTTTCGACGACTCGGTCACTACGAACATAGTATCAACATACGCAAGTCCTACCCCGAGGGCAGTATTTCTACCTGCAAAATACTCGTTTTTTCTAAGTGCTGCTTCATATCGTCCGCGACTAGGTGGCGCTCGGCGCGATGGTCGTGACTGCGCAGAGGTATACGGAGACGTCAATGGCAGTCCGCTGCGAGCGCTTCCTCCGACGGATGTCGCGGCGTCAGTCTCAGTGTCCAGCACGCCACCCGCAGGTCTTGGACGCTGGTCTGGCGGGGCATCGCCCGACGGATCAACCTAGG
>PMKB01000194.1:12363-12571 GCA_003157595.1 Solirubrobacterales bacterium | reverse complement strand
AGCCCATCAGCCAGTTGCCGCCGGGAAGGCTGAGCAGATCTCCCTGACTGTCGCTCAGCAGCGCCGCGTTCGGGTTGGTGAACGCTCTGACGAGCGTCACCGTCCCGCCGGCCGTGTCGGGATCGAGCAGCAGGCCGCGCGACTGGCGCTCCTCGGCACCGCCGTTGTCGAACACCGAGACCAGCCCGCCCGGCTGCCAGCCTGCGTC
>PMKB01000194.1:0-12310 GCA_003157595.1 Solirubrobacterales bacterium | reverse complement strand
GTGCCACTCCCACATCACCAGGCCGGTTCGCACGTCGATCTCCTGCACGATCGAGTCACTGACCACGCCGTGAATGGCGCCGCCCACGCCCGCGAGGTCGATCGTCACCGGGTCGACGGCATCGATCCAGGCGGTTCCGCTCGGCGTGAGCAGGAACTGGTGCAGATCCGCGTGGTAGCCGTTGCCGGCCGCCACCTGGGCGATCGGCTCATAGGTACTGCTGTAGATCTCATCCTCGCCCTGGCCGAAGCCGAGCTTGAGGATCCGCCCCTGCCACCAGGTCAGCACGGGCCGGCCCTCGTAGCTCTGCAGGCGGAAGTCGCTGGCCGCCAGCTCGGGCGCGAGTGGGTGAAACCAGATCAACGCGCCGGACTGATCGACGATCATCGGTCCGGCCGTGCCGGCGCCCTGGTAGGGCGCCAGAAAGAAGTCCCCGGGCGTCGCGCCGGGGGCGGCCGAGGTCGTGACGGTCACCGTCGACGGCGTCAGCGAGGGCGCTGAGAGGTAGTGCTGCACGTCCGCAGCATCGCCCGCGTTGGCGGGGAACTGCGCCTGGTTGACGGGCGCCGAGACGGCGACGCTGAAGCTCGTGTCAACGGCCGTGCCGGTCTTCCCCTCCCGGACCCGCGCACTCACGCGGACGCGTTCGCCGGGGGCGAACGGACGGTTCGGCAGGAAGCTCTCGCCAGTCGCGGTCGAGTAGGCCTCGAGCCTGCCGGCGTGGCGGCCGCTGCGCGAGCCGAGCACCCGCACGTCGGACACCGTCGTCCCGGGGCCGCCGAGGAAGCTGATCTGGCTGCTCGGCGAGGCGTCGGGAGTGCCGGGGAGCGGCGAGACGGTGACCACCGGCGCGCCCGGCCCGGCGGCCTGCGCGGTCCCGGTTCCCCCGGCGAGCGCGATCATGGCGCCCGAGCCGAGCGAGCCGAGCACGACGGCCGCTGCCGCAACGGCGAGCGCCGGCGTGATGTTTCGCAAGCGATGCGGGCAGGAACCGCGGGGCACGGCTGGCGCGGCACCCTACCGCAGCGGGCGGGCTGGCGAGCACCGGCGACCCGCCGCGCATGGAGTGAAACCGGGCAGCGACCGTTCGAGACGCACCTCGCGCCGGCGGTGCACCGCGACGTCCGCGCGGCGGTCTACGCCGCGCTCGCCTGAGCGCGCGCTCAGGCCGGCTGCTCCCCGGGGCTGGAGGGCATGCCGCTGAACTCTGCCGCGCGCTCCGGAGCGGCGGACGCCAGCACCTCGCGGACGCCGGCTGAGTCGAGGTCGGTCCCGTAGACCGCCGTCCCAGGTTGCTGGCGCCAGGACTCGTCCAGGCTGCCGGCATCGACCGCGTCGAAGCCCAGTTCGTTGACCAGCCCCATCACGACGGCTTTGGCGGCCGCATCGTCGCCCGCCACCGGCAGCGCGATGCGTCCCGCGTCGCCCTTGGGCCTGCCGCTCTCGAGCAGGTGCTGGCTGTAGATGTTGTTGAACGCCTTGATCACCGGCCGTCCGAGCTCCTGCGCCACCCCAGCGGCTCTCTGGCAGGCCGCTCTCGATCACCTCGATGCGCCCGTCTCGCTGGCGCGGGTAGTAGTTGCAGGTGTCGACGATGACGAGGTCGTCGCGTGCATCCGCGAACAGGCCGGCCGGCAGTGCCGGGACGTTCTTCAGCGGGATCGTGACCACGACCACGTCCTTGCCCGCCGCTGCGTCAACGACCGTCACCGCGCCCGCCCCCGTCAGTGCGGCCAGCTCGCCGAGCGTCTGTGGCCCGCGCGAGTTTGCGACCGAGACCTCACGCCCGAGCGCGGTGAGGCGGCGTGTCAGCGTACCGCCGATGTTCCCTGCGCCGATGATCGCGATCTTCATTTCCGCTCCTCGCACTCGACGCTTGGTTCGCCCTACCGACACGATACGCAGGCGCCCCGGCCGGCTTTTCGAGCGCCGGCCCCGGGCGTGCGACGCCCTCGCCGCGCAGGCCGTAAGCTGGGCCGCGTGGACGAAGGCTTCGCGATCGCCTACCAGGTGCTCGAGCGCGACGTGCCGGTGTACGCAGCCGGGGGCGAGCTGCTCGGCACCGTCGATCACGTCGTGGCCGCGCCCGACCAGGACATCTTCCACGGCATCGTGATGGCGGACGGCAAGGGCCGGCGCTTCGTGGCAGCCGATCAGATCGCCTCACTGCACGAGCACGGGGTGGACCTGACGATCGACGTGGCGCAGGTCGCATCGCTCCCCGAGCCGCACGGCGCGGCGCCGGTCTGGCACGACCACGAGCCGGGCGCCAAGCCCAGCCGCTGGAAGAGCATCGCCGGCAGCTTCGGCGGGCGCGCCGGCCGCGACGGCTGGACCAAAGAGCCATAGCGCCGGGGGCGCCTCAGCGCGCCCGACGTCGCACCGTCCGGCAATTCCACAAGCGGAGGGTCTACTAGGTTGCGAGACCAGTCCGGATTCAGCGGAGATCCACCCTTGGATGCGACCGCCGCGTAGATCCCGTCGTGCTCCACCGCATGACCGGGTTCGGGCGCAGCTTCCCAGAGCTGGCGCCAACCGACGTGATCACGGCCTGTTCGGCGCCGTCGTCTCGACAACGCCCCCGAAAGTGCTGCTTGTCGCGCTGAGCGCCAGCCCGCGCGTCGCCAGCGAGCGCGGCGGTGTCTGTCACCTGGCGATGGGAACGAAGGAGTTGTAGCCCTGGAGGGTGGGCAGGGTGCGGAGGGGGAGCATCGTCCCGCCGGGCTTCCAGATGCCGAGCACGGTGCGTCCGCCGCCCTGGGCGATGAGCACGAGGCGGTCGTCGTTGGTCCAGACGATGTTTGAGAACTGTCCACTCAAAAGTCCGACGAGGCCCTACGATCTGCGCGCAGGACCCCATACAGGCGGGCCCATGACCCAGGAGGAGACCACATGCCCACGGTGATCGCGCACCACGACGTGACCGACAAGGACCACTGGCTTGCCTCGCCCCAGCGCGAGGAGTTCTTCGGACCGCTCGGCGTGAGCAACATCCGCACGTTCGTCGACCCGCAGAACCCCAACCACGTGGCGGTGCTGATGGACGTCGCGGACATGGACGTCGTGATGGCTGCGATGGAAACCGGCGAAGCGGCCGGGGCGATGGAGCACGACGGCGTGCTGCCCGAGACCCTCGTGATGCTCGTCGAGGCGTAGAGCTGGTCGACGTGGCCGAGACCGCCTGGAACCTCGAGATCGAGAGCGAGCTCACCCACGACGTCAGGTCGTTCGTCGGCTGAGCCGATCGTCAGGCGCCGCGGCTCGACAGCGCGCCATCCCGGTTGCCGTGAAGCAGGCGCCGCCGCGCGCCTGCTTCAGCGCGCCGGACACTCCGCCGGTCGAGCCGCGGCCGCCCGGCGACGCGCTCGCCCGTGTCGCCGGGCCGGCCAGAGCCGCTCCGGGCCGCCGCTAAACTGAGTCGATGCTCGTTGAGATCTGGTCTGACATCGCCTGTCCGTGGTGCTACGTCGGAAAGCGCCGCTTCGAGCAGGCGCTTGAGGCATTCGAGCATCGCGACGACGTGCAGGTGCGTTGGCGGAGCTTCGAGCTCGACCCGGCAGCGCCGCGCGCGGTTGAGGGCGAACGCGCCGCGCGTATCGCCGAGAAATACGGCACGACCGTCGAGCAGGCGCGGGAGATGGAGCAGCGCATGGTCGACACGGCCGCCGCTGAGGGCCTCGACTTCCGTTTCGACATCGCGCGGTCCGGGACGACCTTCGATGCCCATCGCATCGTCCACCTCGCGCAGCAGCACGGCCTCCAGGACGCGATGAAGGAGCGGCTCCTGCGTGCGTATTTCACGGAGGGCGAACTGATGAGCGATCATGAGGCGCTGGTCCGGCTGGCCGGCGAGGTCGGCATCGAAGAGGACGAGGTCCGCGTCACGCTTGGCGGCGATCGCTACGCCGCGGACGTTCGAGACGACGAGCGGACCGCGGCGCAGCTCGGAATCAGGGCGGTCCCGACGTTCGTCATCGACCGCGCGCTCGGTGCTTCCGGCGCGCAGCCCCCGTCCGAGCTGCTGGCGTTGCTGTCGCAGGGATGGGACGCGCGTCCAAGCCAGCCGGTGCTCGCCGTGGGCGAGACCTGCGCGGCCGATGGCTGCTAGCCCGCGGCGCGCGTGATAGACGCAGTACCGCCTCAGGCCGCGAACACGGCGGCGAGCTTCTCCAACAGCTCGCCGTAGATCCGCCGCAACCCGAGCGGCGCGAACAGCCCTTCGAAGATGCCGGGGATCCCGCCGGCACCGTCCCACGAGCTCTCGATCGTCACGACGCTGGCGTGTCCCTGCGGCGCGACCGCCCATTTGGTCAAGAACGACGAGCGCTCGTCGCGTTCGACCAGCGTGGCGCCCGACTCCTGCACGCGAAGCCGATAGTCGCGCTCACGCCCACCGGCGGCGAAGTGGTAGGCGATCACGGTTCCGTCGCCGATGCCGCCTTGCTCGACCGCGTAGCCGCTGTAGTTGCCGGTCAAGATCCGAGGTCTTGACTCCCGGTAGTCGCGAAGGAACTCGAGGACACGCTCGGCGGGAGCATCGACCTGCTTGCTTGCACGCGCCACGACCTTGCCCATGGAGGCATTCTGACATCGCGCGCGCGGGCCGGCAGGGGAGACCCTCCGGGGCGTCCACGCGGGCGGCTATGCTGCGGGTGCCGGAGCGGACCAGTGCACGGTCCCGCTGGTGCAGCGGCGGTTCTTCGTTGTGACCTCGAGCGTGCCGGTCGCCTTTGTCGCGGTCCCTGACGGCGAGAAGATGCCGGTGATCACGTAGCGGCGGCCCAGCGCGTCCTTGTAGACGGTCGAGAAGCGCCAGGGACCACCGACGCCCTTGAGCTTGGGCGGGTTCGCGAATACCTCGGTCGTCGTCAGCGGTCCGCGTGTCCCGCTCGCGCAGCGGAGGTCGAACCGCACGTTGATGCGCGTGACTCCGCCGGGCTCCACGGTCGTATCAACGTGACCGTCGCGCTGGTGCGTGGTCCCGCGGTACTTGCCGGTTGCCGGCGTCGGCGTCGGCGTTGGCGTCGCGGTGGCCGGGGGAGTTCTCGGCGCTGGTGTCGTCGGGGCCGCGGGGAGCGCCACTGCGCCGATTACGCCGTTCACCCAGCCGGACACGAGGTCGACGCGAGTGAAGATGTCGGGCACCGTTGTGGAGCAGTACGCGTCGGTGCGGCTCGCGATGCCAACCTCCAGTGAGTACCCCTTCTGGAGGTCCGCACTGGAGCTCGATGTCGTCGTCCCGATCGCGGGTGGCACTGTCACGATCGCCGGCCCGCCGCTGTCGCCGTGGCAGGTGCCGATCGCGTAGTTCGCCGGGTCGATCGCGCAGAACTCCGAGATGGGGTCAAAGACCAGGCTGTCGGCACCGTCCTGGCTGTCGCAATAATCGGTGCGCTGCACGCCCAGGATGCCCGACTGCAGCGCGGCGCTCACGCCGCTTTCGCCGGAGGTCGCTCCCCAGCCGGCGATGGTGATCGCGTTGCCGTCCTGAATGAACCCGTCGTCCGACGAGGTGGCGAGCGGGATGGCCGGCTCGCTGGTCGGCGTCGCCAGCACCAGCAGCCCGGCGTCTCCGAACCCGGTCGTTGGGTCGAAGCCCGGATAGGCCAGCACCTCCGTCACGGCCGAGGAGTGCTCCGCTGGGGCCGTCCAGTCGACGTCGCCGGTGAACACGGTGAAGCCGCCCGCCGGCAACGTGATCGCGGTCTCGATGTTCGCGACGCAATGCCCGGCCGTCAGGACCACGTTGGCTGACACGACGGTGCCGCTGCAGTACTGGGCCTCGCCGTTCCCCTCGTTGTACTCGACCAGCGCGAGCCACGGAAACGTGCCGGGTGCCGCGGCGCTGCCGCCAACGATCGCCGTGTGGGCGCCGCTCGCGCCCACGCCGTCGCCAGCCGTGGCCGTCGCCGCGGCTCCGAGCGCCGACCCTGGCAGTGCCACGACGACTGCCGTGATCGCCGCGGCCAGGCCGGACGCGCCCGTAGACCATCGCAGTGCCATCGCAAAACACGCTACACCGATCCCCCGCCGCGACCGGGCGAGAAACGTGCCCTTCGGTCGTCCGTCCGCCGAATCGGCAAACCCCCGCCGCAACGCGCAGGTCACGCGCTGCGGCAGACCGCGTGTGCCTGCCGGCGCCCGCAACAGATCGCTGTCAGCGCGTCAGAGTCGCTCGTTCGTCCTTCCGTTACGGCCGACGCGCCCGGCAGGATTTGAACCTGCGACCTCTCGCTCCGGAGGCGAGCGCTCTATCCCCTGAGCTACGGGCGCTGATGGGCGTGGCGTGGCGGCCTCGCTCGCCGTGAGCATAGCCGGAGCGGTACGCTCGGCCGCGAGATGGAGTTCTCCGTGATGTTCGCCGGCACCGCCGGGTCGGTGCCGAGTGCGCGACGCGGGCTCCCGGCGCTGCTCGTGCGCCGGGGCGCCGAACGGATCCTGATCGACTGCGGGGAGGGGACGCAGCGCCAGTTGCTGCGATCGGTCGGTTTGAGCGACCTGACCGACATCTTCATCACCCACCTGCACGTCGATCACTGGCTGGGCCTGCCCGGTCTGCTGCAGACCTTCAACCTCCGCGACCGCGACCGCCCGCTGGCGATCCACGGTCCGCCCGGGATCGCCGAGGTGATGCGCTCGATGAAGCGGGTGTACGGCAAGCTCTGCTTCGAGCTGGACGTGGTCGAGCTCGAGGCCGGCGAGTCGGTGCGGCGCGACACGCTCGAGATCGGCGCGGTCAACGTGCGCCACCGCGTGCTCGCCTTCGGCTACGTGCTGGTGGAGGATCCGCGGCCCGGGCGCTTCGACGCTGAGCTGGCAGCCTCGCTCGGTGTCGCGCCGGGCCCCGACTTCGGCCGGCTGCAGCGCGGGGAAACGGTCGCCGGGGTACGGCCCGAGCAGGTGATCGGCGTCGAGCGCGACGGCCGCAAGGTCGTCGTCTCCGGCGACACGGCGCCATGCGAGACGCTGGCGATCGCCGCCCACGGCGCCGATCTGCTCGTGCACGAAGCGACCTTCGGTGAGGACGAGCGCGACCGGGCGCGGCTGACGGGTCATTCGACGGCCGCGCAGGCGGCGCAGATCGCCGCGGACGCGGAGGTCAAGATGCTCGCGCTGACGCACATCTCGGCCCGCTACGGCGGCAGCGAGCTGCGCGAGGAGGCGCGGGAGGTGTTTGCGGCAACCGAGCTGCCGCGTGACTTCGACACGGTCGACATCCCGCTCGCGGACCGCGGCGCGCCGACCATGATCCGCGTCGGCGAGCCTCCGAAGCCGCAGGGCTGACGCCGCGCACCGGCGAGCGCTCGCCGGCGGGCCGACGAGCGGGTCGACGGCGCTCGTTCGCCGCGCACCGGCGAACGCTCGCCGGCGGTCATCGGGCGGCGCTGATACATTGCAGGCAAGATCCTTTAACCCGGTCCCGTGAGGCCAGGAAGGTCGTGGAGCAGTTGGATGCAGCGGAAAAGGTCGTGCTCGACAGCGACGATGTCGTGCGCGCGATCGTTCGTATGGCGCATGAGGTCGTCGAGCGCAACGCCGACCCCGACTCACCCCTCGCGATCGTCGGCATCCACCGCCGCGGCGTGCACCTCGCCGGGCGCCTGCATGCGCAGATCTCGGAACTGGTGCCCGGGCCGGTGGCACTCGGCTCGCTCGACATCTCCTTTCACCGCGACGATCTCGGGCGAAGGCCGCAGGCCCCGGTGGTCCATGCGACGGCGATCGACTTCGCACTCGACGGCGCGACCGTCGTGATCNNGGCCACCGCGAGCTCCCGATCCGCCCCGACTACATCGGCAAGAACCTACCGACATCGGTAGGCGAGCGGGTCAACGTGCGGATCGCGGAGCTCGACGGCTCCGATCAGGTGACGATCAGTGGCGGATCGAACGGGGGGGTGGTGGCGTGAGGAATCTGGTCTCGATCGAAGATCTCGACAGAGCCGCGATCGAGCGCATCGTGGCGCTCGCGACGAACTTCGGCCAGGTCGCCGACCGGCCGATCAAGAAGCTGCCCTCGCTGCGGGGGCGCCTGGTTATCAACCTCTTCTACGAGGCCTCGACCCGCACGCGCAGCTCCTTCGAGCTGGCCGCGAAGCGCCTGTCCGCAGACGTGCTCAACCTCGTCTCGAGCGGTTCGAGCGTCGACAAGGGGGAGTCGCTGCGCGACACCGTGGCGACCCTCTCCGCCTACGGTCCCGACGCGATCGTGATTCGCTCGCCGCACGCGGGCGCGCCGGCGCTGCTGGCCGGCTGGACGCACGCCGCGGTCGTCAACGCGGGCGATGGCAAGCATCAGCACCCCACGCAGGCGCTGCTGGACTGCTACACGCTGACGCAGCGCCTCGGCTCGCTCGAGGGGTGCAACATCTGGATCGTCGGCGATGTGCTGCACTCGCGGGTCGCCCGCTCGTGCATCCAGGCGTTTCGCATGCTCGGGGCACAGGTCACGGTTGCGGGGCCGCCGACACTCGTGCCCGACGAGTTCGCGCAACTGGGCGCCACGGTGGCCCACTCGCTCGAGGATCTGCGCGAGGCCGATGTCGTCTACGCCCTGCGGATGCAGCTCGAGCGAATGGAGGACTCGCTCGTGCCGTCGCTGCGCGAGTACACGACGAACTTTCAGCTCAACGCGCGCCGCCTGGGGGCGCGCCAGCTGCTGATGCATCCCGGTCCGGTCAACCGCGGCATCGAGCTCTCGGGCGAGGTGATCGACTCGCCGCAGTCGCTGATAACCAATCAGGTCGCCGCCGGCGTCGTCGTGCGCATGGCCGTGCTCTACGAGGTGCTCGCCGGGGCGCCGCCCGAAACCGACCAGCCCCACAGCCAGTCGCCGGCGCTCGAGCCGCAGACCGCATGAGCACGCTCGTCGCCGTCTCCCGCCCGCCGGCCGAGCTGCTGTTGCGCGGCGCCCACGTGATCGATCCGAACGCCGGCATCGACGGAGCGCACGACGTGCTCGTGCGCAACGGCGAGATCGCGGAGATCGGTGCGCCCGCGAGCCTGCAGGCACCTGCCGGCGCCCAGATCGTGCAGGCCGAGGGCAAGCATCTCTTCCCGGCCTTTGTCGACCCGCACGTCCACCTGCGAACCCCCGGGCAGGAGCATAAGGAGGATCTCGAGACCGGCACTCGGGCCGCCGCTGCGGGCGGCTATTGCGCGGTCGTGGCGATGCCGAACACCGACCCGGTGCTCGACCATCCGGCGCTTCTGCGCGGGATGCTGATGGCGGCGCAGCGCGACGCCCGCGTCCCGGTCGGCTTCATGGCAGCGATCAGCATCGGACTGGCCGGGGGGCGGCTGAGCGAGATGAGCGAGCTGCGCGAGGTCGGGGCGGTCGGCTTCACCGACGACGGCAAGCCGGTCGCCGACGCCGGACTGCTGCGCCACGCGCTTCGCTACCAGCGCCTGTGCGGCGGGGTGCTCGCGCTGCACGAGGAGGATCCCGCGCTGTCGCGCGCCGGCGTGATGCACGAGGGAGCGGTCTCGGTCGAGCTGGGGCTGGCCGGCATCCCCTCGATCTCGGAGTCGACGATGGTCGCCCGCGACTCGCTGATCGCCGAGCACGAGCAGGGGCGCATCCACTTCCAGCACCTCTCGGCACGCAGTTCGATCGACGCGCTCGCCGCGGCGCGCGCACGTGGCGTAAGGGCCAGCGGCGAGGTCACCCCGCACCATCTGCTGCTGACCGACGAGGAGGTGCGTCCGCTCGACTCGAACTTCAAGATGAACCCGCCGCTGCGCACCGAAGCCGACCGCGCCGCGCTCGTGCAGGCACTGCGCGACGGCACGATCGAGTGCATCGCGACAGACCACGCGCCGCACGCTCGCGACGAGAAGAACGTCCCCTTTGAGCAGGCGCCGATGGGCACGACCGGTTTGGAGAGCAGCTTCGCCGTGCTCTACACCGAACTCGTCCTGCCCGGCGTGATCGGCCTGCAGCTGCTGCTCGAGCGGCTCACCGCCGGCGCCCGCCTGATGGATCTGGACGTGCCCGCGATCGCCGTCGGACGCAGGGCGAACCTCTGCCTGATCGACCTCGAGGCGCACTGGACGATCGGTGAGGCCGGCTATGAGAGCCGCTCGTCCAACTGCTGCTTCGCCGGTCGCGAGGTGCGCGGCCGCAACCTGCTGACGCTCGCCGACGGCGCCGTCGCCTACCGCGAACGCGCGTTTGCCCTGAGCGCCGCATGAGCTACGTGCTGCTCGAGGACGGGGCCCGCTTCGACGGGGAGCCCGTCGGCGCGCCGGGAGCGGTCACCGGCGAGGTCGTCTTCAACACTGCGATGTCGGGCTATCAGGAGTCGATGACCGATCCCTCCTACGCGCGCCAGCTGATCACCTTCACCTACCCGCACATCGGTAACTACGGCGTCAGCGGGGCGGCGATGGAGTCAAGCCGGATCCATGCGCGCGGCGCGATCATGCGCGACGCGCGCAACCACGCTGACCATGCGGGAGCGGAGCACGGCTGGCTCGACTGGCTCGCGGACGCCGGGGTGCCCTCGATCACCGGTGTCGACACTCGCGCGCTGGTGCTCCACATCCGCGACGCGGGATCGATGCGCGGCGGGATCTTCCCGGCCGACTGCGACCCGCGCGAGGCCGCGGCGATGGTCGAAGCCGAGCCGTCGATGGTCAACCTCGACCTGGCGCGCGAGGTGACGGCGCCCGAGCCGTTCGACCTCCAGGCAACCGGCGGGGACAATGCAGGACCGACGATCGCGGTGCTGGACACTGGCCTCAAGGGCTCGATCGTCGCTCACCTGCGCGCGCGCGGAGCGAACCTGCAGATCCACCCCTGCTCGAGCACCGCTGCGGCGCTACTCGAGCGCTCTCCCGACGCCGTGATGCTCGTCAACGGCCCCGGCGACCCGGCGGCGCTGGACTACATCGTCGCCACGGTGCGCGAGCTGGTGGGCCGGCTGCCGATCTTCGGTATCTGCCTCGGACACCAGCTGCTCTGCCGTGCGGTCGGCCTGGACACCTACAAGCTGCGCTTCGGCCATCGCGGAGCCAACCACCCGGTCAAGGACCTCGGGACCGGGCGGATCGAGATCACGAGCCAGAATCACGGCTTTGCCGTGCTCGGCCCGGGCGGCGAGCGCACGATCGCCGGCGACAGCCCGGTGCGCTGGGAAACCTCCTTCGGCCCCGCCGAGCTGACCCACCTGAACCTCTACGACCGCACCGTCGAGGGCCTGCGGCTGCCGCAGGCGCGCGCGAGCACCGTGCAGTACCACCCCGAGGCAGGGCCGGGCCCGCACGACGCGCTGCACCTGTTCGACCGCTTCCTCGCCGAGATCCGCGCCTGATGGGGCGCCGCGAGGACATTCGCCGCATCATGATCCTCGGCTCGGGCCCGATCGTCATCGGGCAGGCCGCGGAGTTCGATTACTCGGGCGCACAGGCCTGCAAGGTGCTCGCCGAGGAGGGCTACGAGGTGATCCTCGTCAACTCCAATCCGGCGANNGCGACGATCATGACCGATCCCGAGTTCGCGACCGTCACCTACATCGAGCCGCTGCTGCCCGGTCCGGTGGCCCAGATCATCGCGCGCGAGCGCCCCGACGCGCTGCTGCCGACGCTCGGTGGCCAAACCGCGCTGAACCTCGCCAAGGCGCTGCACGAGGATGGCACGCTCGAACGCCACGGCGTCGAGCTGATCGGCGCCGACTACGAGGCGATCCGCCGGGCCGAGGATCGCGACCTGTTCCGCGAGACGATGCTCGCCGCGGGCCTGCGGGTGCCGCGCAGCGCGATCGCCACCAGCGTCGGCGAAGCGCTCGCGGCGCTGGACGAGCTCGGCCTGCCGGCGATCGTGCGCCCGGCGTTCACGCTCGGCGGATATGGGGGTGGCATTGCCCGTACGCGCGAGGAGTACGAACTGGTCGTGGCGGGCGGGATCGCCGCCTCGCCGATCGGGCAGGTCCTGGTCGAGGAGTCGGTGCTCGGCTGGGGCGAGTTCGAGCTNNGTGCACACCGGCGACTCGGTCACCGTCGCCCCGCAGCAGAGTCTCAGCGACGACACCTACCAGCGGTTGCGCGACCAGGCGATCACGGTGATCCGGGCGGTCGGCGTCGAGACCGGCGGCGCCAACGTGCAGTTCGCGGTCGAGCCCCACAGCGGCGAGATAGTGGTGATCGAGATGAACCCGCGGGTCTCGCGTTCCTCGGCGCTGGCATCCAAGGCGACAGGCTTCCCGATCGCCAAGATCGCAGCGCGCCTGGCGGTCGGCTACGCGCTGGAGGAGATCGCCAACGACATCACGCTCGCCACGCCCGCCAGCTTCGAGCCCACGATCGACTAC
>PMKB01000106.1 GCA_003157595.1 Solirubrobacterales bacterium | reverse complement strand
AGGTTGATGCCGCCGAACCCGGGGGCGATCGCCTCGACCGTCGCGACGATCAGATCGGTGTCCTTGGTGTCGAGGCAGATCGGCCAGGCGTCGACGCCGCCGAACTCCTTGAACAGCTGCGCCTTGCCCTCCATCACCGGCATCGCGGCCGCCGGCCCGATGTCGCCCAGCCCGAGCACCGCGCTGCCGTCGGTGACGACGGCGACGGTGTTGCGCTTGATCGTCAGGTTCCACACGGTCTCTGGGTCCGCGGCGATCGCCTGGCAGACCCGCGCGACGCCGGGCGTGTAGGCCATCGAGAGGTCGTCGCGCGTCGTGATCGGCGTCTTTGAGGCCATCGCGATCTTGCCGCCCAGATGCAGCAGGAAGGTGCGGTCCGAGACGTGCTCGACCTCGACGCCGTCTATCTGCGCGCACGCGGCGACGATCGCCTGGGCGTGCGCGTCATCGGTGGCGAGCACGCTCACGTCGCGCGTCTTTGAGCCCGCGTTCACGCGCACGAGGTCGATCGCGTCGAGCAGACCGCCGGCGTCGGCGATCGCCCGCGCCAGATCGGCAAAGGTGCCGGGCCGGTCGTCCAGGCGGACGCGGAGGGTGAGGCTGAACGACGCCGAGTGATGAGCCATGCTGTTCTCCAGTTCCAGCCCGCGCTCCCCCGGGCCCTCGTTTGACTGCCAGTGCCAGATTGTGCACCCAATCGCCGCCCGGGCGCGCGCTCGCGCGCAGACCGATCGCGATCGGCGGCTGACCGCGACGGCCGCCGCAGGGTATCCTCGCACCACACCACCAGGGAGAGACAAATGGCCTTTGCAGTCGGCGCCGCCGTCATGACGCAAGCCAAGTCAACGAGCCGCGCCCCCCGAACCGGGGTGATCGAGGAGGTACTGCGCGGCGATCCAACGCCCCGCTACCGAATCCGCTGGGACGACGGCCACGAGAGTACCGTCACCCCCGCGAGCGGGACCCTGCAACCCAAGCCGCGTCGCGCCCGCGCGAAGCCGCGCCCGGCTCGGTAGCGGCGGCTACTTGCGCAGGTAGACCGCGAAGAAGTCGCGGTCGTCCGGCGTGAGGTAGCGCGTCGCCGGCCGTTGCATGCTTGCCAGCAGGTTGGTCGGGTCGAGCGCGCCGAAGGCGCCGTAGGTGATGAAGCTGACCCAGTAGGGGTTGATGTCGAGCTCCATCGCGCGAACCGCGCCGGCGCGGATCAGCGCGCCGGCGAGGCTCGCTGCGGTCTGGTCGTCGCCGGCCGCGTAGATCAGGTTGCCGTGGCGATCGATGCCGATGCCCGAGCGCCAGACGAGGATCGCGTTGCCGATCGTGGCGCCCCACAGCGCGCCGTTGCCGATCGCCGGGTTCACGCGTCCGTGGTCCACGAGCAGCGGCAGGTTCTGCCGGGCGTATGACACATCCGCCGGAGCGGTTGCACCGTGCATCCAGCCGACGATGTTGACGGTCCCGTTCTTGTAGCCCACAAAGGTGGCCAGACCGGACTTGAGCGGCGAGTAGGTGTGCGCGTAAATCGCGTAGCCGCCGTCGCCCCGGCTCCCGCCGGCGTCGATCAGCTTGAAGCCGCTGTTGAAAGTCGCGAGGAGGCTGCCGCGCGTGCTCAGCGGCACCTCCGTTGCGCGACTCGGGAGCGACACGGTCGGCTCGAGGTTGCCCGCGTAGAGGCTGATCCGGGTGCGGCTGGCATCGATCCAGGCCAGCCCGACGAAGACGCGTGGATAGCTGGGCTCGTCGCGCAGAGTCGTGACCAGCAGCGGCGGCGCGCTTCCGAGCCCGCTTCGGGTCGCGCGCCAGACACCCTCACCGGCCAGCGCCGGCCCCATCATCGCTCTGACCGTCTGTGGCCGCTCGGCCACCGGCACCTGCCGCGGCGCCCCGGCGGGCAGGTCGGCGACGCCGACCTTCGGCACTGCCTTCGCCGCCGCCCCGCCCTTGCTCGGCGCCGTCAGCGTGTAGTACCAGTCCTCGATCTGCGCCACGATGCCGGCGGCGCCGTGATCGCGCAGCCACTCGACACTGCGCACGCCGAGCGCCGTGTTGGACGGCCCGCTCATCGCGCTGAGGTAGGACACCGCGGCGGGCATCAGCACGACCAGCGCGGCGACCACGACGATCCGCCGAAGCCGCCTGAGAGCGCCGTCCGGCCGGCGGAGCGGAGCGCCCGAGCGCGCGGAAACGGTCGTCGCCATGCCGCGATCAATATACGCCGCTCGATCGCCGGTCCGGCCGTCTGCCGATCGGTGTTAACCGATCCTCACAGAAAAGTGTCCCGCAAACGAACCGATTTTCGAGCTGAGAGCATTCTAACCGCCGTAGGTACGCCTCACGCCGGGAATTTAAGTGCAAGTGTGGAATCCTGTCGATGACCGGCGCCACCGCCGGCGCGCCCGACCTGGAAGGTGATCTGAGAATCAACTCGATCGAGCTACAGAAGCCTGCCGATCGCCGCTGGGCCCAGCCCACCGGCGCCGGTGACCCACGGCCGGCCGCCACGGCGACGCCGTCCTCGCGCTCGCGCGGGGCGGCCATCGTGCTGCGCGCCTGCCGGCCGCGCCAGTGGACCAAGAATGTCCTGCTGCTGGCGGCGCCGGCGGCCGGCGGCGTGATCNNGCGCCACCTACCTGCTCAACGACGTCCGCGATCTCGAGCAGGACCGCCTGCATCCGCGCAAGCGCCGGCGCCCGATCGCGGCCGGCGAGCTTTCGCCCCGCGCGGCGCTGACCGTCGCCACGACCACGGGACTCGGCGGTCTCGCGCTCGCCGCGGCCGTGCGCCCGGCGCTCGCGCTCGTCGGCTGCGGCTACCTCGCCCTGACCGCGGCCTACTCGCTGTGGTGGCGGCACGTGTTCCTGCTCGACATCCTCGCCGTCGCCGGCTGCTTCGTCGTGCGAGCCGCCGCGGGCGGCGTCGCTGCCGACGTGCCCCTGTCGCGCTGGTTCCTGGTCGTAACCTCGCTGTGTGCGGTCTTCGTCGTCGCCGGCAAGCGCCACGCCGAGCTGGTCGACGGCCCGCACGCCGGCCTCACCCGCGGCACGCTGCTGCGCTACTCAGGCTCGCTGCTGCGCACGTTGCTGTGCGCCGCGGCCGGCGGCGCCGTGGTCAAGAAGCCAGGGCTCGCCTATTGGGGCGGCTATTCAAGCTACGTGCGGGACCCGTGGGGAAACCTCATCGAGTTTGCCGTCAACGACG
>PMKB01000301.1 GCA_003157595.1 Solirubrobacterales bacterium | reverse complement strand
CACGGCTGGGCGCCGCACGGTTCGCATCACGTCAAGCTGGAGCTTGCTCCCGGCGAGAGTCGCGACGTCGTATTCGTGCTCGGCTATTGGGAGAACCCGCGCGAGGAGAAGTTCGATCCGCCGGGCAGCCAGACGGTCAACAAGCAGCTAGTGGCGCCCGTGATCGAGCGCTGGCTGCAGCCGGCGACGATCGAGGAGGGCCTGGCCCGTCTGCGCGCCCACTGGGACGAGTTGCTCGCGAACTGCCAGGTCTCGACGCCGGACCTCGACACCAATCGCATGGTCAACACGTGGAACGCCTACCAGTGCATGATCACCTTCAGCATGAGCCGGTCCGCCTCGTTCTTCGAGTCGGGGATCGGGCGCGGGATGGGCTTTCGCGACTCCAACCAGGATCTGCTCGGATTCGTCCACATGGTGCCGCACCGGGCGCGCGAGCGGATCATCGACATCGCGTCCACGCAGATGGCCGATGGCGCTGCTTATCACCAGTATCAGCCGCTTACCAAGCGCGGCAACAACGGCATCGGCTCGGGGTTCAACGACGACCCGCTGTGGCTGATCGTTGGCGTCGCGGCCTACCTGAAGGAGACCGGCGATGCCTCGATCCTCGACGCTCCGGTGCCCTTCGACAACGCCGCCGGCAGCGAGGCGCCGCTGTACGAGCACCTGCGCCGCAGCATCGCCTTCACACTCGAGCGCCTCGGTCCGCACGGCCTGCCGCTGATCGGCCGGGCCGACTGGAACGACTGTCTCAACCTCAACTCCTTCTCCGAGTCGCCCGGCGAGCCTTTCCAAACCGCGGAGAACCGCTCTGCCAGCACGGCCGAGTCGGTGTTCATCGCCGGCCAGTTCGTCCTTGCCGCAAAGGAGATGGCCGCCATCGCCGTGGCCTTCGGCAGCGGCCGCGCCGACCCCGGCGAGGCCGACCGCTACGGCGCGGCGGCGTCTGACATGGAAGCCACGATCGCCGCACACGGCTGGGACGGCGAGTGGTTCCGGCGCGCATACGACTACTTCGGCAACCCGGTGGGGTCCGCGCAGAACGAGGAGGGCCAGATCTTCGTCGAGGCGCAGGGCATCTGCGTGCTCGGCGGCGTCGGCCTCGAGGACGGCACGGCCCGGCGGGCGCTCGACAGCGTGCGCGAGCGGCTGGCGACACCACATGGCGTTGTGCTGCTGGCGCCGGCCTACTCGCGCTACCACGTCGAGTTGGGCGAGATCTCCTCCTATCCGCCTGGATACAAGGAGAACGCCGGCATCTTCTGCCATACCAACCCCTGGGTGATGATCGGCGAGGCGATGCTCGGTGACGGCGATGCCGCCTTCGACTACTACACGCGGATCAACCCCTCCGCCCGCGAGGCGATCAGCGAAGTGCACCGCTGCGAGCCATACGTCTACGCCCAAATGATCGCCGGGCGCGACGCGGCCACCGCGGGTGAGGCCAAGAACTCGTGGCTGACCGGCACCGCCGCCTGGAGTTTCGCCGCGATCACGCAGTGGATTCTCGGGATCCGGCCTGAGTATGAGGGCCTGCGGATCGACCCCGTGATCCCCACCGCGTGGCCGGGTTTCACCGCCGTCCGGGTCTTCCGTGGCGCCACCTATCGCATCGCCGTCAGCAAGTCGGTTGGCGTCGCCGCGCGGGTCAGCCGCCTGTTGGTCGATGGACGCGAGATCGAAGGCAACCTCGTTCCGCTGGGCGCGCCGGGCGCCACGGTCGAGGTCGAGGCTGTCGCGACGAGCTGATCGGAAGGGAGCGCGATGGCCGGCGCCGACGCGCCGGGCCTCCAGATGGCGCGTTTCTGTATGAAACCCGGTAACGTTTTCAGCAAGTGAGTTCGATGGCGGCGCTTCCACACAAGAACGGACGGTCTGGCCAGCGGGCAACGATCCGCGAGATCGCCGAGTTTGCCGGCGTCTCGATCGCGACGGTGTCACGCGTCGTCAACGGGAGCGGATACGTGTCGGACAAGACGCGGATGGCCGTCGAGAGCGTGATTCGCGAGCACCGCTACACGGCGAACCGCAGTGCGCGCGGCCTGTCCGCCGGCCGCACCGGCCTGGTCGGGGTCACGCTGCCGCGAATCCACCCGTCGTACTTCTCCGTGATCGTCGCCGGCGTCGCGGAGGCGCTTTACGAGCTGGACATGCGCATCGTGCTCGCCCCGACGCTGCACGAGCACGATCGTGAGGTTGGGCTGCTCGAGCGCCTGATGCACGGCACCACCGACGGCGGCCTGCTCGTCTTGCCTGAGGAGTCCGGCAGCGAGTTGCGCACGCTGATGAGCTACGGCTACCGCTTCGTGGTCGTCGATCCACGCATGCGGATCGACGAGCGCGTTCCCACGGTCTCGGCCGCCAACTCCTCCGGCGCCGATCAGGCGACGCGGTATCTGCTGGAGCTCGGCCATCGCCGGATCGCCGCGATCACGGGCCCCGGCGACATGATGGCCACCGAGGAGCGCTTGCGTGGCTACCACGCTGCGCTCGCGACCGCCGGCGTGCTCCCGGATCCCGCGATCGTGATCGAGTCCGACTGGGAAGTGGACGGCGGCCGGCGTGCCGGCGCCGCCCTGTTCGAGCTTGCCGACCCGCCCACGGCGATCTTCGCGTTCAACGATCCGCTCGCGGTCGGTGCGATGCAGTCCGTCGTCGCGCGCGGTCTCCGCGTCCCCGAGGACGTGTCGATCGTGGGATTCGACGACACCGTCGAGTCCGAGTTCGTCACACCGCTCCTCACGACAGTGCGCCAGCCGCTCGCCGAGATGGGTCGGATGGGGGTCAGTCTGCTGATGCGGCTGCTCGAGAACCGCAGCTTCGAAGCACTGCATGTGGAGCTCGCCACCCAGCTCATCGTGCGCGCTTCGACAGGCGCCGGGCCCGCGCGCTGACGCCCGCGGTGCGGGG